>MNWR01000037.1:0-420 GCA_001872725.1 Proteobacteria bacterium CG1_02_64_396
GCGTCCATCATGGTGAGGATGCCGCTGTAGTCGCACAGCTCGGAGCGGTCGACCGCCATGAGATCTTCAAGGGCCTCTTCAAGGCAGCCGTAGTAGAAGTAGTGCATACACAGCGGGGTGTAGGGGCGGATTTTTAAGGTCGCCTCGGTGATGACCCCGAACTGGCCGTAGCCGAGGATCACGCGCTCAAACAGCTCGCGGTTGTGTTCATCGGAGCACTCAACAATCAGCCCGGTCGGAGTCACCACCTGTAGCGACACCGCCTGGTCGGCGCTGCACCCGAATTTGGCGGAGTTCACGTCGATCCCCCCCACCCCAAGGGTCCCCCCCACCGACGAGGTCAGGTTCAGGGGGGCCGAGAGGTAGTCCATCCCTTCGCGGCGCAGCTCCTCGGCCAGCAAATGCCAGAAGATCCCCGCC
>MNWR01000037.1:429-19488 GCA_001872725.1 Proteobacteria bacterium CG1_02_64_396
CCTGGGTGCGAACCGTCATCTGCTCGCTATCGATGTTCAGTACCCGGCTCATGCCGGTCATGTCGAGCAGCACCCCACCAAAGGCCACCGACTCCCCCTCGGTGGTCAGCCCCCCGCCCCGCACCGTGACCGGCACCTCGAATTGCTGGGCCGCTTGCAAAAGCGCGGCGATTTGTTCGGCGTTGCGGGCCACCACCACCCCGCCCGGCAACCCGTGGGCCAGCCCCCCCGCATCGGTGACGTAAACGCCGGTTTCGAAGCGCTGCTGCCGTAATTGGATCTGCCGCCGCTCAAGCTCCGCCACAAACTCGGGCCACTGCGCCCCCTGCCAGCGGGCCGGATTGGTCTGCTGCCGGGGGATGGCGATCAGGGCATCCGGGGCGACCGGACAGGGGGGCAGGGTGCTGACCACCGAGGTGGATGGGTCTGAAGCGCTCAAGGGTGTGTCCCCATGGGGTTAAAACGAGTATTCGTAGACCGTGAAACGGTGCGGGGGGTTTTTGAAGGGATGCCCCCCAGTCGTCAAGCAGGGACTGCCTATCGAGCCCCAAAAACAACGGCGGCCCCAACCTTCGGGGCCGCCGCCATTCCATGCTCGCGCAGCGTCAAACGGCTCAGCGTTTGGGCGCCGCGACGGGGGGCGAAGGGGGTGCCGGAGGGGCATAGCGGGGGTCGATGAAGGTCAGGTTTTGCTTGTGTTTCACCTCCTCCACCCAGGTGCGCATCGACGCCTGATTCATCTCGCGCGCCACCCGATCTTTCACCTGCTCCAGCGGCAGGGTTTGGGCTGCGCGCCGCCCCAGCAGCTCAACAATGTGCCAACCGAACTGGGTCTGGACAGGGCCCGCGATCTCCCCCTCTTGAGTCAAGGCGAAGATCGCCTGCTCGAAGGGGGGCACCATGGTGCCGCGACCGAACCAGCCCAAATCGCCACCCTTGTCTTTATTGGCCGCATCCTGGGAAAACTGCTTGGCCACCAGGTCAAAGGCCATCCCCCCCTTGAGCTTCTTGAGCACCTTGCGCGCCTCCTCCTCGGTTTTCACCAGGATGTGGCGGGCGTGGACCTGCTCGGGTTGGCCGTAGGCGGCGATATGGGTCTGGTAGTACTGCTCGATTTCAGCGTCGGTCGGCTGGCTGTTCATCTTTTGGCTGCGCAGCGCCTCAATCAGCACCGTCTCTTCGTTCTTACGCAGCTTGGCCGCCACCTCGGGGTTCTGATCGATCCCCTGGGTGCGGGCCTCTTGAGCCAGGGCGAAGCGGGTCATGATGTTGTTGAGGATGTTGGCCCGCATCTGCGGGTTGTCTTTCATCGCCTGAAAATTCGGCGGCATGGTGGCGAATTCCCGGTCGATGTCGCCGTCGGTGAAGGGGTGATCTCCCACCTTGCCCACCACCTTGTCGCCGGGGGCGGTCGTTTGCTCTTGTACCGGGGGGGGCACAGGAGGGGCGTCGGAGGAACAAGCGGCCAGCCCGGCGGCGGCAATCAGGATCAAAGCGAAGCGGTACACCATGAGTCGGCTCCTTGATTCGGTGGAAATCGGGTCTTGGGGAACTGGAACGGAGGGCGATTCTAGCGGCAACAACCTTAAATAGCATGACACCCGACACCGTAGCGACCTTGCGTTATGATCCCCGCCCCATCCCCGCCACCGTCAGGATCCCCCCTTGGACTTTTTCGCCACCACCCCCCACGGCCTTGAAACCCTGCTTACCCAAGAGCTTGAGGCGCTGGGCGCGCAAGCGATCCGCCCCTCCCGCGCCGGGGTCTTTTTTTCGGGCGATCTGACCTGCGCCTACCGGGTTTGCCTGTGGTCGCGCACCGCCGGGCGGGTTTTGCTGCCGCTGCCCCCCTTCAAGGCGACCACCCCCGAGGCGCTTTACGAGGGGGCCAAGGCGTTCCCGTGGGAAGAGCACATGGGCCTGAGCGACACCCTGGCGGTCGACGCCCACGTGCAGAATTCGCAGATCACCCATTCCCAATACGCGGCGCTGCGCATCAAGGATGCGGTGGTCGACCGCTTCCGCGAACACACCGGCGAACGGCCCAACGTCGACCGCCTCGACCCCGACCTGCGCATCAACCTGCATCTGGTGCGCGATCAAGCCCGCATGAGCCTTGACCTGGCGGGCGACTCGCTGCACCGGCGCGGCTACCGCACCGAGCAGGGTGAGGCGCCGCTTAAAGAACACCTGGCCGCCGCGATTGTGCTGATGGCGGGCTGGCGCGACATCGCCGCTGCCGGGGGGGGATTGGTCGATCCGACCTGCGGCTCGGGCACTTTGGCCATCGAGGCGGCGCTGATTGCCGGTGACATCGCGCCGGGGCTGTTTCGCCGCCGTTTTGGTTTCGAGGGGTGGCGACAGCACGACGAGGCTGCCTGGAGGGGGCTCAAAGCCGAGGCGGAACAACGCCGCTCGCGCGGGACTGCAAACATTCCCCCCATCGTCGGCTTCGACCTCAATCCCCACGTCGTCGCCCTGGCTCAGGCCAATGCCGCCAGGGCGGGGCTGACCGGACGGGTCACCTTCATGAACGGCGACGCCACCCGTCCCGACATCAAGGCGCCAACCCCCACCGGCTTGATCGTCAGCAATCCCCCCTACGGCGAGCGCCTCGGCGACATCAACCAGCTTGGCGCCCTGTATCAGGCGCTTGGGCGGCTACAAACCGGCCCCTTCCCCGGCTGGCGACTGGCGATCTTCTCGGGTAACCCCGACCTGCTGCGCACGGTGAAGGGGTCGCTCGAAGCCTCGATTCCGCTGCGCAACGGCCCCATCGATTGCCGCCTGGCGCTGTACGCCCCCCAGGCGGCGGCCGTGCAACCCGCCCCCATGACCCAGGCGGCAGGCGGCCTAGAGGCAGCACTTGCTGTCGATCCGGCGGTGGAGATGCTGGTCAACCGGCTGCGCAAGAATCAAAAACAGCTCGATAAATGGGCGCGACGCGAGGGGATCGAGGCCTACCGCATCTACGACGCCGACCTGCCCGAGTTTGCTTTGGCCATCGACCGCTACGGCAACCACCTGCATGTGCAGGAATACGCCCCCCCCAAAAGCATCGACCCCGAGGTGGCCCGCCGCCGTTTGCAGGCGGCGTTGCTGGCGATTCCCGAGGCGGTCGGGGTTGATCCGGCCAACCTGCATTTCAAGGTGCGCGAACGGCAGAAGGGGACGCAGCAGTACAACAAGGTGGGGGAAGAAAAGCGGTTCTTCCAGGTGCAAGAGGGGGGGCTGAAGTTCTGGGTCAACCTGAGCGATTACCTCGACACCGGGCTCTTCCTCGACCACCGCACCACCCGCGCCCTGGTGCGCGACATGGCGCCAGGCAAGCGCTTCTTGAATCTGTTCGCCTACACCGGCTCGGTGAGCGTCTACGCCGCCGCCGGGGGGGCGCGCTCGACGACCACGGTCGATCTTTCGTACACCTACCTCGACTGGGCCGAGCGCAACATGGCGCTCAACGGTTTCACCGGACCGACCCACGACTTCGTGCAGGCCGACTGCGTCACCTGGTTGGCCGAGCAGCCGCCAAAAGCCCGTTTCGATCTGATCTTTCTTGATCCACCAACGTTTTCGAATTCCAAACGGATGGAGGGGATCTTCGACGTGCAGCGCGATCACGTGGTCATGATTCGCCAGGCGCTGGGGCTGCTGGCGCCGGGGGGGATTTTGCTCTTCTCGAACAATCGGCGGGATTTCAGGCTGGACAGCGAGGCATTGAGGGACGTGAACATCGAGGATTGGAACCGCAAGACGCTGCCGCAGGATTTCGAGCGCCACCCGAAGATTCACCATTGCTGGAGGATCGTGCGGCAGGGGTAGGAATCCGCCCGATACCGCAGGGGCGAGACCCGGAAAAGGTGGATGCGCTGCGCTTATCCACCCTACGGCACCCGCGACGATACCCATATCCATGGTCGCAAAGACCGCCCTTTGGAGGGCCACGCTCCGTCGTGGCCACGCCCAGCCCACCCCCCCGCGTCATTCCGCCCCGTAGCCCAGCGGCGCAGGGGAACCCGGAATCCGCCCAATACCGCAGGGGCAACCCGAAAAGGTGGATGCGCTGCGCTTATCCACCCTACGACACCCACCCTACGGCACCCACCCTACGGCACCCGCGACGATACCCATATCCATGGTCGAGAAGACCGCCCTTTGGAGGGCCACGCTCCGTCGTGGCCACGCCCAGCCCCCTCCCCCCCGCGTCATTCCGCCCCGTAGCCCACCGGCGCAGGGGAACCCGGAATCCGCCCGATACCGCAGGGGCAACCCGAAAAGGTGGATGCGCTGCGCTTATCCACCCTACGACACCCACCCTACGACACCCGCGACGATACCCATATCCATGGTCGAGAAGACCGCCCTTTGGAGGGCCACGCTCCGTCGTGACCACGCAGGCGCAAAGCGCCTGCCCACTCCCTCCCCCACTGCAACCATCTTGAAACCCTGAATCCAGCCAGGCATAAAAAAAGGGCGGACCTTGCGGCCCGCCCCCATCCCGCGCTCCGGTTTTAAAACCGGTACAACACCCCAACCCGGTACATCCCGACGTTGTTGGAGCCGCCGTCGGAATCCTTCACCCCGGCCATGCCACCCAGATCCCAGCGGATCCCCCAGACGGGGCTGATGTGCCAATCGAAGCCGACCCCCCACACCACCGGGGTGCTGCGGGTGGTGCTGGCGTCCGAAAACGCCGTCCCGTCGCTGGCACTCAGGGTCGCCGTTTCCTTGGCCTGGGCGCTGGCCAGACCCAGCCGGGCGAACCAGGCGCCAGCCCCGTCGAAGGCGCGCAAGGTTCCCAGGGCCGACAGCGACACGGCGCTCAGCTCAACCTTGCCGCTCACGGAGGCGGTCACCCCTCCCACCGTGGCCAACCCCGAGGTATCGAAGGTGGCCATGGTCCCGGCGATGTAATCCGCCTCCCAGCCCAGGCCGTAATCCCCCGCTTGCAACACCTCGCCGCCAACAAAGAGGGTCCCACCCCACCCCCCTTGGGTGACGGAGACCGACCCTTGGGTGAAACCGGCGGCGGCAAGGTCGGCGCTCAAGGCCGAGACATCGACCGGGGTGCTCAGCCGGGTCGAGGCGATCCCGGCATAGAATCCGCCCGGCTCGGCCAAGGCGGGGGAGGCGACCGCCAAGGCGGCGAGGATCGAACCGAGGGACTTCAAACAACGTGTGTTCATGGTGTGCTCCTAAAGGGCAACAGGAAAAAAGGTGCGCGGCCCGGCGTCTGGGCCGACAACTTTAAGGCTATTCATTTTGTTACTCCTGCAACAGGAAAAAAGGTGCGCGGCCCGGCGTCTGGGCCCCGACGCCCCGCGCCCTTTCAGCCTGATGCCCCGGCAGGATCATCCGGCGATCCTCTCCCCGTCGTCGTTCACAAACCGGCCCGCAGCGTGCGCTGCGTCAAAAAGCTTCCGCCCCAGCCCACACGCCCGTTACCCTAGCCTCCTACTGCAATCAGGGAGACGCCATGGATCGTTACGACCGCATCATCCAGCTCAACCGCATCTTCAAAACCCACCGTTATCCCCTATCGCTCCAGCAGATCCAAGACAAGCTGGAGTGCAGCTCGGCCACCGCCAAGCGGGCGATCAAAACCCTGCGCGACGACCTGGGCGCCCCGCTGCCCTACGACAACGACCGGGGGGGATACCGTTACATCGAGGATCCCGACGCCCCCCAGTACGAGCTGCCCGGCCTGTGGTTCACCCCCGCCGAGCTTCATGCCCTGCTCGCCGCCCAGCAATTGTTGGAGGGCCTAAGCCCAAGCCTGCTCAGCGACGCCATCGCCCCGCTGCGCGAGCGGATCGACAAATTGCTGTCCGACAAGCGGATCGGCCACAACAACCTGACGCAACGGGTGCAAGTCCTCGGCTCCCCCACCCGCCGCGGCTCCTCCGACTTTTTCACCCTCGCCGCCGACGCCCTGCTGGGGCGCCACAAGCTGGAGATCGACTACACCAGCCGCAGCCGCGAGGAGCGCACCCGCCGCACCCTCTCCCCCCAACGGCTGCTGCACTACCGCGACAACTGGTATCTGGCCGCCTGGTGCCACACCCGCGAGGGCTTAAGGATGTTTTCGCTCGACCGCATCGGCTGGGCGCGGCGGCTTGACGAGGCGGCCATCGAGGTTGAGGAGGGGGCGCTGACCGGCTTTTGCGCCTCGACCTACGGCATCTTCGCGGGGGAACCGGCGGGCTGGGCGACCCTGCGTTTTTCGCGGGGACGGGCCGAATGGGTGGCCGATGAAACCTGGCACCCGAAGCAGCGCAGCCAATGGCTGCCCGACGGTCGCTACGAGCTGGAGATCCCCTATTCCAAGCTGGAGGAGCTAACGCTGGATGTGCTGCGCCATATTCCCGAGGTCGAGGTGGTGGGGCCGCAGGAGCTGAGGGTGATGGTGCGGGAGCGGGTGGAGGCGGCCTGGCGGGGGATGGCTGAGACAACCTTGTAGGAGGCGTCCCCGACGCCGAACCGCCCGGTTGCCACACCCCGGGGCAACATCGAAGGGGTAACCCGAAGATGGCACCAAAGGGCCTTCACTTATTTCCGTCAGCAGACGTACACTAAAATGAATTCTTATACGTCACGGAGCATACCATGCAAACCAAACTCACCTTACGGCTGGACGACGCCTTGATCGAACAGGCCAAAAACTACGGAAAGGGGCAGGGCAAGTCGGTATCCCAGTTGGTCGCGGAATACTTTCAATTGCTCGGCAGCGCAGCGTCATCCAAGCAGCAGCCACAAGAGGCGCTGCCCCCCCGCATCCGCTCCCTCAAAGGGCTTATTTTAGGTAGCCAAATAACCGAGGAGGACTACCGCGAACATCAGATCCAAAAGCATTTGGGCTCCTGACCCCAGGCCCCCAACGAAAGGATTCGCCATGTTCAAAGTACTCGTCGACCTCAATGTCGTTCTGGATGTTTTGCTGGATCGCCCCAGCCTTGGCCCCACCTCCACACAACTCCTGGTCCTGGTCGACCAAAAGCGGCTTGAAGGCTGGCTGTGCGCCTCCTCCATCGACACCTTGGACTACCTGTTACGTCGCTCTCTGAAACGAGATCCCCTCCCCCACATCCGCACCCTGCGGGAAATTCTGCGCATTGCCCCGGTGGACGAAGCGGTCATTGATGCTGCCTTGAATCTGGGCTGGGGCGACCTCGAAGATGCCATCGTTCATGAAAGTGCCCGTTTATCGGGGCTGCATGCCATCGTCACCCGCAACACCCGTAATTTTGCTCGGGCAACCCTCCCTGTTCTAACCCCCGAACAGTTTCTGGATGCCCACCAAGGCCTAACCCCCTCCCCCTAACCCCAGCCAGAACGCTCAACTGAACAACCCCACGAGGGGCAGATGCAAAAAATCACACCGGTGGATCACGGAATGATCCGGTGGGGGGGTAGGGTGGCCGTGCCGTCATCCATCCTCACCCGAGCAAGGAGCACCACCATGGCCAGCGAAGCGCAAAAAAACAAAGCCTGGGACAACGCCAAGAAAACCCAAGGCAAAGACCCCGCCCTGTACCGGCAAGACCCTTACGGCAACACGATGTACCGTCACTCCTACGGCAGGGCCAGCGACATGGGATGGGAGGTCGACCACATCAAGCCCAAGTCGCAAGGGGGATCGGACGCCACGGTCAACCTTCAGGCGCTCAGCACCGGCATCAACCGCAGCAAGCAGGATTCTTTGGTGAAAAAAAGCAGGCATTCGAAGTAGCACATCCAGACCAAAATTCCACTCAAGGATCGACCATGCCTTCATCCAATTGGCTCGACACCCTACGCCGCTGGCGTCAGCTTCCCGAGGTCGAGCAGCGATCTCGCCGCTGGCGAATGATCCCGACCAGCGTTAGCCAAAGCATGGCCTTCTCCGGGGAACCGGTGGATGTCGCCATGCTGGAGGAGACCCATGCCCAGGTTCAGCCGCCCTGGTTTGCCCATTCGTCGGAAATCACCACACCTTCGGGTGATTAGGTTCTTCGCTGCAGTCCCCACCTATTACGAGACAACAAGGAGTAGAAGATGAGCCAAACCCTGACTCTGGACGTTTTGAAACAAGCCGTTGCCGGTCACGCCGCCGCTCTGCGCTGCGTGACCGCCTATCAACCGGCAGGGGGCGAGGGGGACAAGGTGTTCCCCCCTACCTACGAAGGGGGGAAATACGCCACCGAAACCCGCGTGATCGAGGGCAACCGGATCCCCTGCGTGCTGCTAGACTCGGTGCAATCTCAAGCCAACAGGATGGAACTGGCGCTGCTGGAGGCACGCAGGGAGGGCAAGCTGGAACTGCCGCTGGTCACGGTTCGTTTCGAGGATCCTTCGCTGAAGAAACCGTTCGCCGTCACCAGCCTCGACGCCCCCCACAGGGTCGCCGACGCCATCCTGCGCGACAGCCAGCTCGACGGATTCATGTTCCGCAAGTCGGAACTGGGCCGAACCTTGGATCATGCCGATACCCGCAACGCCACCCCCCTGTATCGCCTCAATCCGACAGCGCTGGTCTTTGGGATTTGGGATTCCACCGGGCCGCGCGGGGGTCTTGGGGCGAAGTTTCAACGGGCAATGGTGTCGGAGATGGTGGGGATCGATGCCGAGAAAGGGGTCAAAACCGGTAGTCGCCTTGACCCTGCTCAAATCATGCTGGGAGCTGGCCCGCTGTACGCCCGTGCAAGGATCAGTGAAGTCACCACCGGCTGGACCACCGATCCCGCATTGGCCGCAAAAGAGAAAGGACAACCCAGCAAACTGGGGAAAGACGGTAAACCGTCCGAAGCCAATCATGGCAACGTCACTCCCAGCTATTCCGACGGCGGCTTCACCCTCGCCCGCGCCCAACAAACCACCGTCCTCTCCCTGGCTGCCTTGCGCCGTCTGCGTTTCCCCCTTGAAGCCATCTCCGATTCCGACCCCGCCGTGGATCGCGCGGCCCGCACCGTCCTGACCGCCCTGGGGCTGACCGCCGCCGCTCTGGCCCGCGAGGAGGGGGCCGATCTGCGCTCGCGCTGCCAGTTGGTGGCGACCGAACGGTTTGTCTGGGAGCTTTTGGACAACCCCGGCGAGGAGCCCAAGCGGTTCGAGTTGACCGGCGAGCAGGCGCTGACCCTCTATGCCCAGGCGGTAGCGGAGGCGAAACAGGCCGGACTCGACTGGGAGGGCGACATCATCCTCTCCCCCTCGGAGGATCTACTCAAACTGGTCGCCAAAAGCCAGGAGTTGGCCGCCGCCCAGGGCGAAGGAGAGGAATGATGTTCGGCATCGGCATCCGTTATCTCAACGGGTGGGCGATGGCGGCAGCGGACGGGGCGCGCAAGGAGCGGGCCGAATGGCCCCCCCACCCCGACCGGGTCTTCATGGCTCTGGCTGCAGGCTGGTTCGAAACCGGAAGGGACGAAGCCGAAGAGGCGGCCCTGCGCTGGTTGGAACAACGACCCACCCCCCCCGCCATCGCCGCCTCCGAGGCCGAGTATCGCGTCGCCTCGGGCGATCACCGCCCCCCCACCCATTTCGTGCCGGTCAACGACCCCGCCCTGTCGCGCGGCAACACGGTCGATAAATTGGTGGTCCAAAGCGGGACGACACTGGCCGCGCTCAAGAATGCGGGGTTAAGCCAGGTGGTTGAATTCCGCTCCCGCCAACCCCGCGCCTACCCGGTCGCCATCCCCCACCGCGACACCGTCCACCTGATATGGGACCACCCTCTCGACGAAGCCCACCGCGACGGATTGATCTGTCTGTGCCGCAAAGCGGTCTATCTGGGCCATTCCGCTTCGCTGGTGCAGATGTGGCTCGACGAATCCCCCCCCACACCCGATTGGGTTCCCAGCCAAGGGGTAGCCCCCCACCGTTTGCGCCTCTTCGGGCCGGGGCGGCTGGATTACCTCGACCGGCGGCTGAACCGTGCCGCCTGGATCGACTACCACGACCGGCAGGCGGTCATCGCTGTCGACAAGAAAAAGCGTACAGCCTTAAAAGTCGAGCAAGCCGCCCGCCATCCCGACGGCCCCCCCATCTCGCTTCGGCCTGAACCGGGGTTGTGGCAAGGCTACGCCGCGCCCCTCTCCATTAAAGAACCGCCTCCGGCAGGTTCGATCTTCGACCCCCGCCCCCTCGTCCTGACCCTTTCGGGCAAGCGGCTCGATTTACCCGCCACCCTCAAACTGATCCAGGCCCTGCGCGGCGCCCTGTTCAAGCATTTTGCCGACCGTCCCATCCCTGAATGGATCAGCGGCCACGCCGCCGACGGGACCCCCTCGCGACATCCCCACATTGCCTTTCTCCCACTCCCGTTCGTGGGCGCCCTTCACGCCGACGGCCACATCCTCGGGGTAGGCCTGGCCATTCCCAAAACCATCGACCCCTCCGAGGTAGAGCAAACCCTGGGATCTTGGCTGCGCGACGAACGGGGCGAACTCAAGGCCGTTCGACTCTTCGACCGCCAATGGCTGGAATGCCACGCCGAACTCGAAGCCCGTCCCCGCCCCCCCTTCAACCTTCAATCCGAAACCTGGACCCAGCCCTCCCAATGCTGGGCCAGCGTCACCCCGGTGGTTCTGGATCGCCATTTCGACGGCTCCCGCCGCTGGGAGAAAGCCGCCGAGTCGATCAAAGCGGGGTGTGAACGGGTCGGCCTGCCGCGACCGAGTGAAGTTCTGCTCGATCCGATCAGTCGGGTGGCAGGGGTCCCCCACAGCAATCAATTCCCATGGATCGAACGCAAGAGGGGGGGCGGACGGATGCAACACAGCCACGCCGTGCTGCTGTTCGACCAGCCGGTTCAAGGACCAATTTTGGTGGGAGCGGGGCGCTTCCGGGGCTACGGCCTGTTCCGCCCCATGACGCAGGGAGGCAGCACCCATGTTTGAAGCCAATGCCCAAGGATTTGCCTCTTTTTTTCGTGAACTGTGGGGTTACCCCCCCTTTGCTTGGCAACAGGCCCTGGCGGAAAGGGTGCTCGGAGGAGGGCATTGGCCCGACGCCATCGCCCTACCAACCGCCGCCGGAAAAACAGCCTGTCTCGATATCGCCGTATTCGCCCTGGCGGCCCAAGCCGACCGGCTGGAGCGGGGCGAACTCCTGACGACGCCACGCCGCGTCTTTTTCGCGGTGGACCGCCGGATGATCGTGGACGAAGCCTTCGAACGGGCGCGGGAGTTGGCCCGGCGTCTGCTCGATGCCGAAGGGGGAATCCTCAAGGAGGTGGCCGACCGGTTGCGGCGGGTTTCCGGCGGTTCGATCCCCCTGGCGTGCCATCAACTGCGGGGAGGGATGTTTCGCTCCGATGCCTGGGCTCGCGATCCTGCCCAACCCGCCATCGTCGCCACCACGGTCGATCAACTCGGCTCGCGCCTGCTTTTTCGCGCCTATGGCCGCTCCTTCAAAGCCTGGCCGATTCAAGCGGGGCTTGTCGGCAACGACAGCTTGATCCTGCTCGATGAGGCCCACTGCGCCCAGCCGTTCATGGAGACGCTGCGAGCGGTTGCCCGGTATCGCCATTGGGCAGAACTGCCGCTTCCCTCCCCCTTCCACCTGACGGTGATGAGCGCAACGCCACCCGATGGGCTGGAGGTCTTCGAGGACGCCTCGGAAGAGCCCCACACCCCCGGCCACCCCCTCGGCGACCGGCAACTGGCGGCCAAACCGGCCACCTTGATCGTGGCCGACAAAGCCAAGGGGGCCAGGGGAGGTGAGGCCTTAGCCAAAGTGTTGGCGGAACAGGCTGAAATGCTGGCGGGAGAGGACCCCGAGTCGGGGCGAGCTCCCGCATTGGTCGTGTTTTGCAACCGGGTCGATACGGCCCGCAAGGTTTGGGATCGTCTCGTTCAACGCCACGGCGACCGGGTCACCCTCCTCACCGGACGGATGCGCCCCATCGACAAGGACGACACCGTTCAAGACCGGCTCGACGCGCTTTCCGCTGGAAAGTCGACCGAACGGCGGCTGAAGCAACCGTTGTTCGTCGTCGCCACCCAAACCCTGGAGGTGGGGGCCAACCTCGATTTCGACCGATTGGTCACCGAGGCGGCCCCGCTGGATGCCCTACGACAGCGCTTCGGGCGGCTCAACCGCATGGGACGCCCCGTCGCAGCCCGTGCGGTGGTGGTGGTACGGGGCGATCAGGCTCAGAACAGCGAGGACGACCCGGTCTACGGGCAGGCGCTGGCCGCCACCTGGGGGCAACTTTCGGCTTGGGGCGGCGAGCAACAGACCGTCGATTTCGGCATCGCCGCCCTGAACGAGCGTCTGCAAGACCTTTCCACCGAGGAATGGACCAAACTCAATGCCCCCTCCGGCCATGCTCCGGTCTTGCTGCCTGCCCATCTCGACGCCTGGGTGCAAACCGCCCCCGAGCCTTGGCCGACCCCCGATGTCGCCTTGTTTCTGCACGGCCCCCGCAGTGGCCCCGCCGACGTTCAGGTGTGTTGGCGTGCCGACCTTACCGGGGACGACGCCAAGGGATGGGAGGCGGCGGTTGCCATCTGCCCCCCCTCCTCCCCCGAAACCCTGACGGTCCCCATTGGACAACTGCGCCGTTGGCTCACGGGGGAAGATGCGCCCGGCGGCGCCGACGTGGAGGGGGGCGACCCCGATGCCGAGGCGCCGCCAAATACCGAAAGGGCGAAGGGAATAGCACGCCGCGTTGTGCGTTGGCGCGGCGCCGACGATGTCGAGACGGTCGCCGACCCAGCCAAGATCCGCCCCGGCGACGTGGTGATCGTTCCCAAACATCTCGGCGGCTTCGAGGAGCTGGCCACCCTCGGTTCTCCCAACCCGGTGGCCGACTGGGGCGACCGGGCCTTCGCGGCCACACGGGACAAGGCGATCCTGCGTTTACACCCGGAGGTGATGGCCCAGTGGGCAGCCACCGAGGCGCTACGTCCCTTCAGTCGGCTCACCCAAGAGGAGTTCGACGCCGATCCGCAAACCCATCAGGACGACTTGCAAGGGATCCTGGCCGCCATCGCCACCGCCGAGGGGACACCCAAGTGGTTGCGACAGGCGGCAGATCATTTTTCCGCCATGCGCCAACTCGACCGCCTGCTCGTGCTCCATCCCACGCAGGGGTGGGTGTTGCTCGGGCGTGCCCCGCTGGGGCAATACGCCGTGGCCTGCTCCGACTTCGGCGACGAGGACGACCCGACCGCCTCGGGCACCGTGCGCAGGGGTTTGGAGGTTCACCTGACCGGGGTGGGCGAGTACGCCGCCCGTTTTGCCCAACGTTGCGGATTGCCCACCATCATGGTCGAAACGGTTGAACAGGCGGGACGCCGCCACGATCTAGGCAAGGCCGATCCCCGATTTCAGGCCTGGCTCAAGGGAGGGGCCTCCTGGGGGGACGCCACCCTTTTGGCCAAGTCGGATCGGATGTCCCGATCCCTCAGGGAGAGCGAGGCGTCTCGGGAGAGGGCCGGGTATCCCAAAGGAGGGCGGCACGAGCTGTTATCGGTGCGCCTGTTGGAAAGCCGCCCCGAGCGATTGCCCGCCGATGCCGCCCAACGCGACCTCCTGCTCCACTTGGTCGCCAGCCATCACGGGTATTGCCGCCCCTTCGCCCCGGTGGTGCGGGACGGCCATCCCCAAACCGTGGAATACGACGGCTTCGAGGCAAGCAGCGCCACCGAGATGGAGCGGCTCGACTCAGGGGTGGCGGAGCGCTTTTGGCGTCTGACCCGTCTCTACGGCTGGTGGGGATTGGCATGGTTGGAGGCAATCACTCGATTGGCCGATCACCGCCGCAGCGAAGCCGAGGAGCGCAACCAAGGAGGCAAAGCATGAGCACGTTTGTGTTGAAGGGGCTTGATGGCGGCAACCCGTTGGGGTTCTTGGCTGCGTTGGGGGTGCTGCGCACCTCGGCCCTGGGGGTGGGACCCACCACCGCCATGCACTGGGTCCACGCCGAAGGGGGATGGCGGCCATGGGTTACATTGCCAGGGAAAATCGACGCCGAAACGTGGGTGGCCGATCTACACGCAACGTTGAAAACCATGGACGAACATCCGGCACTGACGTTGGGCAACAACCTCAATCTGCCTTGTGGTGAATTCCGCGACGCCGCCGTGAAGGCACGGCAACACGCCTCCATGGAAGACCGACGCTTTGCCGATTTTATCGCTGCATACGGCAGCGAGGCGGTCGAAACCGAGCTCAACGGCAAGAAAACCGGCGTCATCCGCGATACCGCATTGCGCACCATGAGCGGGGCGGGGCACCAACACTTTCTCGGATCGATGCGCGCCTTCGTCGCCGACACCACCCCCGAGCATCTACACAAGGCATTGTTCGAATCTTGGCGCTACGACGACTCTCTGGAGGGGCACACCATGCGCTGGGATCCACTGGACGACGTGCGTTATGCCTTGCGGTGGTGCAACCCCAGCGGCGACCCGGACCGCAAGAAAGGGGGGAGCATGTGGGGTGCCAACCGGTTGGCCATCGAAGCGCTGCCGCTTTTCCCAACTGCCCCTGTCGGAACCACGCTGGAAACCACCGGGTTTCGCCTGAAAAAACGGGAGGGGGTGTTTTGGACTTGGCCGTTGTGGGAAACGCCGTTGACCCTCGACCCACTTCGTTCCCTTGTGGCGCTGGGCGAATTGCAAACCGACGAGCCCAACCGGGATCGTCTTGCCAGCATGGGTATCGTCGAGGTGATGCGTTGCCAACGCATCACTCAAGGGAAATTTCGCAATTTCTCGATGACTTGGTCGACCTGAACAAAGAATTAGTGGGGGGCTTCTCCAATTCACCCGGTGAATCCCCCTTTGATCGTCTGATCGCAGTCGGGGGCCGCTCCCACCAGAACCGCTCCCAGGGATGAAGGGGGCCGCTCACCTTTGGCAGATTACTCCACACGGGTGCATCGGAAGGGACGCGCTGCATCGCGTCCACGGCCACGACGCGGCGTGGCCATCCAACCGCTTGGGCAGGAAGAGACCGCCGACCGGCAATATTGAGGGGTTCAGGAACGGGCGGTAGAAACCGGCGCCATGATGCCCCGGCCCCATTGCGGGCATGTGGGGTGGCCTCAACGCCAAAGCTTGGCAGGAAGAAACATCAACAGCGGTTGATCGGGGCAGGATTCGAATCCGAAGTGGCGATAGAACGCTGCGGCTTGAGCATCGAGAGCATCGACCAACATGCCGATCCCTCCGGCCTCGGTCTGAATCCGTTGCGCCCGGGTCAAGGCATCGACCAGAAGAAAACTGCCGAGCCCTTTGCCTTGAACTTGGAATGCCACGGCAAGGCGGCCCAACCGAATCCCGGGGACCCTCCGGGGTAATCGGTTTTTCCAAGCATCGGGAAGAACGCCGGCATCCAATTCCGCAAGGGTGAGCGCGTAATAGCCGTAGATCCGGGTGGGGTCGTCCTCCAAGACGGCCACGAAGGTTTTTGAGATCCCTTTGTCCTGATGCTGTCTTGCAGTTTGTTGCAGCCACCCGTTGAGTTCGCCCCGTCCGCAGTCGAATCCTTTGCGGTCATGGCTTCCAGTTAAAGGAAGAATCTTCATCGTCCAGCCGAACCTCCCGATATCGCTCCATGGCACATTTCATAGCCGAAGTGGGTTCGGGAGGATGTTCCAATCGATCCAAAAGCCACGACCAGTCACGACAGGACAGGCGAATGAACTCCTCGCGTTCGATCACGGCGTGAGCCTCTTTCAAGGCGGCTTGGACGAGGAATTGATTCACCGTCGCGCCGGTGAGTTGGGCCGCACGACAAAGTGTCTCGTACACGTCGTGAGGAACGCGAGCGCCGATGCGATCTTGTTTGGCAAGCGAACTGGCCATTGGTCACCTCCAATAATGGTAGATGTCACACCATAACACTGTTGCCAAAATGGCGACACAGCTTTCCGCCATTCATGTCCATTGCAGCGGCGAAAACGCCCCGTCCTCTTGAAGGAGGGAAGCTCTTGAGAGACGCCCCCGCCTCAATCGACCCCCAGCACCGCCTTCAAACTGCGCTCGACGCTCGCCATTTCGGCATCGGTCAGGGTGGTCAGCGGGCCGTCGCCGAAGCGGGAGCGGTCCAGGGTCCGGGGTTGTTCGATCACCACGTAACAATCCCGTTTCAGCTTTTCCCGCCTGGAAATCGGTACGCGCAAAGGGGCCTGGTCGGGACGGAATTGTGTGGTCAGGGGAAGAATCGCGATCGTCGGCAAACCGGCCAGAATCAACCGAGACGCCTGAATAATCAGCACGGGCCGTATCTTTCCGATTTCCCCACCTTTGTTGGGATTAAGGTTGGCAATCCAGATTTCGCCCCGTCGCATCAGCGCCACCACTTTTCGTCGGGATCAATCCCGGCCGCCCTCTCCTCGGCCTCAAGGTTGTCTAGCCATCCCTCCAACCCCTCCTCGGCCAGCGCCAACGCCTCGGCCCTAGCCTCGGGATCGGCGGCCAATGCCTTGGCGGCGGCCACCAGCTCCTCCATGAAACGCTCCTTCTCCTTCTTGGCCAGGTATTCGGCAATCGCCAGCCGCGCCACCTCGGAGCGGGGGATTTGCTCCAGCTTGGCCTCGCGGTCGAGCCATTCGTCCAAATCGTCGGGCAAACGCAAACTCATCGCCCCCATGCCGCACCTCCCGTATTTCAATACGTAAGACAGGATGTCATCCATCATGAACGACGCCCCCCATTCCCACAACCCAACCCAATCCCCCCTCCCCCTGCTCTTCCCCGAACTGCCCGAGGCGATCCCTCTGGCACCGGTGCGGATGGTCAACGAGGTGGTCTACTGCCCACGGCTCGCCTACCTGGAATGGGTACAAGGGGAGTTTGCCGACAACGCCGACGTGATCGAGGGGCGGCAGGTCCACCGCCGGGTCGATCAGGGTAAACCGTTGCCACGCGATGGGGAGGATGAGGAGGAGCGGATCCACGCCCGTTCGGTCTGGCTCGGTTCGCGCCGACTGGGCATCACCGGCAAACTCGACCTGGTGGAGGGGGAGGGTCAGCGGGTGACCCCGGTGGACTACAAACGGGGCAAACGGCCCCACGTCGAACGGGGTGCCTACGACCCGGAGCGGGTGCAGGTTTGCGCCCAGGGGCTGCTGCTGCGCGAGCACGGCTACCTGTGCGACGAGGGGATCCTCTACTTCGCCGGATCCAAGGAGCGGGTGCGGGTGCTCTTCGACGACGAGCTGGTCGCCCAAACCAAGATGGCGATCAGCGAACTGCGGGGGATTGCCCTGGGCAGCCTGACCCCACCGCCGCTGGAGGACAGCCCCAAATGCCCCCGCTGCTCCCTGGTCGGGATCTGCCTCCCCGACGAGGTCGGCTACCTCAAGGGGGGCCACATCGCCCCCCGCCCGCTCTACGTCCAGCAGGAAACCGCCGTCCCCCTCTACGTGCAGGATGGAGGTGCCTACCTACGCAAAAGCGGCGAGCAAATCATCATCGAAATCGAAAAAGAGAAGGTCGCGCAGGCGAGGCTCCCCGAGGTGTCGCAGATTGCGATTTTCGGTCGCGCCCGCCTGAGCACCCCTCTGCTGACCGAATGTATGCAGCGGGGCATCGCCGTGACCTACCTGAGCCAAGGGGGATGGTTTCTCGGCCACACAGTGGGCATCGGCCACAACAACATCGACACCCGAATCCACCAATTTAAGGCGGCCGCCGACGAGCGGATCTGCCTACGCCTGGCCAAGACCTTGGTGGCAGCCAAGATCGCCAACTGCCGCACCCTAATTCGCCGCAACTGGAGCGGGAGCGACGCAGAGCTCGATCCGCTGCTGCTCCAGCTCGACGTGGACCGGCGTAAGGCCGACAACGCCATCGCCCAAGAAAATCTACTGGGAATCGAGGGAAACGCGGCGCTCAAGTATTTTCGGGCCTTCACCGGAATGCTGCGGGTGGGGGAGGAGGCGATGGGCGCCTTCGACTTTCAAGATCGCAACCGCCGTCCCCCGAAGGATCCCCTCAACGCTCTGCTCAGTCTGACCTACGCCATGCTGACCCGAGAATGGACGGTGGCGCTCTCGGCTGTGGGGCTCGATCCCATGCTGGGGTTCTACCATAAACCCCGCTTCGGTCGTCCAGCATTGGCGCTCGATCTGATGGAGCCCTTCCGCCCCTTGATTGCCGATTCTGTGGTCATCACCGTCATCAACAACGGAGAGATCAAGCCGAGCGATTTTATTCAAGGGCGGGGGAGCTGCGCCCTCAAACCCGGAGGACGCAAAGCGGTGATTGCCGCCTTCGAACGGCGGATGGGCCACGAGATCACCCATCCGGTCTTCGGCTATCGCATCGGCTACCGGCGATTGCTGGTGGTTCAGGCACGGCTGCTGGCCCGTTTCTTGGCGGGTGAAATTCCCGATTTTCCGCAGATTTTGACCCGATGATGTGTATTGGTGTGTGGATCGGCGTCGCGCATCCACCACCCCAGAACCCGGTTTTCACCCCCAGACAAGGAGGCGTCATGAGCACCCAGGATCACTTGGTCGTCGTCACCTACGACGTGAGCGACCCTAAACGTTGGCGGCGACTGTATAAGTTGATGCTGGGCTATGGGGAATGGCTGCAACTGTCTGTCTTCCAATGTCGACTGGACCGGGCGAGGATGGCGGTGCTGGAGGGACAGGTGGCCGAGATCATCCAAAATGGTGAGGATCATGTATTGATGCTCGACCTCGGCCCTGCCGACACCCTGCGTCCCAACGTGCGTAGCCTGGGCAAAAGCTTTCAGGCGGTGCGTCGCCAATCGGTGATCGTGTGATCCGCCGCCGCCGTGCGAGCGCTCCGGTGATGTCGTTTTTCCGGTCAGGGCTCGCAGGGCCGATGTTGGCTGACTTTTGGGGGGCATGGTGCCTAAGAAAGGGGGGCGTGAATGCAGCTGAACCGGCCCATTGCCGGGAGCGCTCGCAAAGAGCCGAAAAAAACGTATGGTTTCGTGGCGTTGGACGAGCGGTTATTTCCGGAGCGAATTAGCTCCGGCCTCATTGAAGCCAGAATGAAGGTTGACTACCTCACTTGTGGACCTATATTTCCGGAGCGAATTAGCTCCGGCCTCATTGAAGCGCGCAGCAGGAGCGCGAACGCGCCAAGAGTC
>MNWR01000038.1 GCA_001872725.1 Proteobacteria bacterium CG1_02_64_396
CAAGGCTGAGGCGCAAGGCCATCTGGAAAAAGCAATGAAAGAATTGGAAAGAGACCGCCTTGCCGGGATTGCGCGACAAGTGCAGCCGATGCGCGTCAAGGCCGAAAGAGAGGCACAATCCGCCGCGCCACGCAAAACAGGAAAGGGGAAAGTATGACCAGCAAACCTGTCCCGACAATGCCGGAGGGCTACGCCGATTGGCTGGCCGATCTTAAAGGCCGCATCCATTCTGCGCAGCAACGCGCCACGCTGGCGGTCAACCGGGAGTTGGTGCTGTTGTACTGGCAGATCGGGTGCGACATTCTGGCGCGGCAAGCCAAGCAGGGGTGGGGTGCGAAGGTGATTGATCGGCTGGCGCAGGATTTGCGCGCTTCCTTTCCCGAGATGAAGGGATTTTCGCCGCGCAATCTCAAGTACATGCGCGCTTTTGCCGAGGCGTGGCCGGATGCGGAATTTGTGCAAGGGGCGCTTGCACAATTGCCCTGGTATCACCAGTTGGCGTTGCTGGACAAGCTGGCTGATCCGGAATCCCGCCGCTGGTATGCGGCCAAGGCGATAGAGCACAACTGGTCGCGCAATGTTCTGGTGATGCAGATCGAAACTCGCCTGCTGGAGCGGAGCGGCACGGCGGTCACCAATTTCGATGCCTGCCTGCCCAAGCCGCAGTCAGATCTGGCGCGTGAGTCGCTGAAAGACCCTTATCGTTTCGACTTTCTGGGGCTGTCCGAAGAAGCGCAAGAACGCGAGATCGAAAATGCGCTGGTAAAGCATGTCACCAAATTTCTGCTGGAACTGGGTGCTGGCTTTGCATTCGTCGGGCGTCAGGTGTTGCTGGATGTGGGCGGAGATGAGTTTTTCATCGACCTGCTGTTCTATCACCTGAAACTGCGCTGTTATGTGGTGATCGAGATCAAGGGAGGCAAGTTCAAGCCCGAGCATCTGGGGCAACTGGGGTTTTACATGACTGCCGTGGATCGACAAGTCAAAGACAAGCACGACAACCCAACCATTGGCCTCTTGCTGTGCAAGAGCAAAAACAAGATTGTGGCCGAATATGCCTTGGGGGATAAGACGCAGCCCATGGGCATTGCCGAATACAAATTGCTTGAATCCCTGCCGCCAGAACTGCAAAGCAGCCTGCCGAGCATCGAGCAGATCGAGGATGAGTTGCGGCTGGATATGGAATCGCCGGATGAGTGATTAGAAGAATTGTGCGCTCGCTGTGTGCACAATTGATCTGGCAACACGGTAAAGAAGAAGTAACTACCCTTTAGTAGGGGTAATAGTGAGGGTAATAACAATGAACGCAACCGCCACCATCGTTTCAAAAGTCTGGAGTTTTTGCACCACGTTGCGCGACGACGGGGTGAGTTATGGCGATTACTTGGAGCAGCTCACCTACCTGATCTTTTTGAAGATGGCGGATGAATACAGCCAGCCACCCCACAGCCGCAAGATGGCCATTCCCCAAGAATACAGTTGGCCCAGTTTGAAGCTTTTTCGCGGCGCCGAACTTGAAGTGCATTACGTGACGTTGTTGCGCGAGCTGGGCAACAAACCGGGCATGTTGGGGCAGATTTTCACCAAGGCGCAGAACAAGATTCAAGACCCGGCCAAGCTCTATCGCCTGATCGACATGGTGGACGATACCAGTTGGGTCACGCTGGGCGCCGATGTAAAGGGCGACATCTACGAGGGGCTGCTGGAGCGCAACGCGGAAGATACCAAGTCGGGGGCAGGGCAATACTTTACCCCCCGCGCTTTAATTCGTGCGATGGTGGAATGTGTACGGCCCGAACCGGGTAAAACCATTGCCGATCCAGCCTGCGGCACCGGGGGTTTTTTTCTGGCAGCCTACGACTTCCTGGTGGCAGCCCATCGAATGGACAAGGCGCAGAAGGTGTTTCTTAAACACCAGACTTTCCACGGCAATGAAATCGTGGCGGGTACCCGTCGTTTGGCCTTGATGAACATGTTTCTGCACAACATCGGCGAGATCGACGGCGACAGTTCGGTTTCATCCAACGATGCGTTGGTCGCCCCCTCCCAAACCACCTACGACTATGTGCTGGCCAATCCCCCCTTCGGCAAAAAGAGCTCGATGAGCTTCACCAACGACGAAGGTGAGCAGGAGAAGGACGAGCTGACCTACAACCGCCAGGATTTTTGGGCGACCACTTCCAATAAGCAGCTCAACTTCGTGCAGCACATCCGCACCATGCTCAAGACCACCGGACGTGCGGCGGTGGTGGTGCCGGACAACGTGTTGTTCGAGGGTGGCGCAGGCGAAACCGTGCGCAAAAAGCTGCTGGAAACCACCGAGCTGCACACCATCCTGCGCCTGCCCACCGGCATCTTTTACGCCAACGGCGTGAAGGCGAATGTGTTGTTTTTTGATAACCACGCCGCGAGCCAAGAGCCGTGGACGAAAGAGGTGTGGTTCTACGACTACCGCACCAACATTCATCACACGCTGAAAAAGAAACCGCTGCGCTTCGAGGATTTGCAGGAGTTCATTACCAGCTACAACCCGCTCAATCGCCATGAGCGCGAAGAGACATGGGATGAGGCCGCGAATCCAGAAGGGCGCTGGCGCAGATTCAGCTACGAACAGATCATCGCCCGCGACAAAACCAGCCTGGATATTTTCTGGCTGAAGGATAAGAGCCTGGCCGATCTGGATAACCTGCCCGAACCGGACGAACTAGCGCTTGAAATCATCGATAACCTTGAGGCGGGGCTGAACAGCTTTAGGGCGATTACCGCCATTCTCTAAGGAAACGCTGATTAAAGGCTCCTGCCTCTAATCAGCACGCTACGCAAAAACCAAAAGTAGGCGCCTTGAGGCGACGTGGTTTTTGCTTCGCTTTCAAAATCAGTCACTTACGCTCCTGATTTTGGCGGCCCATCCCTGGGCCGCTCGGAAGCGCGCATCAATCAGCGCTTCCCTAAGTTTTTTCAGATGCCCCACAAAGGCGGGCCCAGCAGATCGCCAAAACCTTGATCTCCGAGCGCTTGGCCGCCTGCGTGCAGGGTTCAGAACCGGTCACCAGCCACTACCGCTGGCAGGGCAAGGTCGAGCAGGCGCGGGAGTGGGTGCTGACCTGCAAAACCGCCTCGGAGCAGGTCGAGGCGTTGATCGCCCGACGGACCACCCTGCACCCCTACGACCTGCCCGAAGTCGTGGTGCTGGATGCCGATGCCTCCTCGGCCTACGCTGTCTGGGCACGGGCGGCAACGACCGACGAGCCGAACGAGGGGATGCACCCCCCTTACGCCTCCCGAAGTGGTGCAGCTCAGGGGGAACAGTCATGACCGATCAAGCCGTCCCGAACCCCGAACGCCATCCCCTCCATCTGGGCTCCCTCCTCTTGCTCGGGGTGCTCAGCACCCTGCTGTTCGCCCCTAGCATCCCGTGGGTGTTCGATTCCTGGCTGAACGCCCCCTATGACCATCAAGGCCCCTTGCTCGCCCTGCTTGCGGCAGTGATCGCCTGGCAGCTTCGCGGTCAATCCCCCCGCCCCACTTTGTGGCTCTCCACCCTGTTCACTGTGGCGGCGGTGTTGGCCACCTTGGTGGGGCAGGCGGGGGGTATTCAACTCGTTGCTTCCCTCGGGCCGCCCCTGCTGTTGATCGCCCTGCTGCGTCCCGGCCTTAAGTTCTGGCGTCAGCCGATTCTGGTGGGGATGTTGGCGTTGCTGGCGTTGCCGACCGCCCCCCTGATGCTGGGACAGATGCTGCAAAACCTGAACGCGGGCTACCTCAGCACCGGGGTGGTGGTGCTGTGGCCCCTGGCCGGAGCGCTCTTGCTCGGTGCGGCGCACCCCCGTCGGGTGCGGGGTTTTTGGATCATGCTGCTGCTGGCGTGGCCGTTGGCCCGGCTCTGCCAGGGGGCGGTGCACTGGCTTGGTGGTGGGGTGTTGTTCGGGGTGGTGGAGGGGGCGCCCGCCTTGCTGGCCCTGGTGGCGACCCTGGCTTTGCTGGTCTGGTTTGGGGGGGGACGGCGATGAATCGACCCTATTTGGCCCGCATCAACCTTATTCTGCTGGTCGGGGTGATCGCCTCCGGTTGGATGACCCTGACCGTTTCGGAATTGGCCCCCCCCGAGCTGACCCCCGAGGTCGACGCCGCCATGGTGGGGATGATCGGGAAGGATGAGACCCCCACCCCCTACGAGCTGCACAACCACGGCGCAGGTACCTTATTGGTGCGCTCCTACCGCCACGAGCCCCAGCAATCGCTGGATCCACTGCGACTGCTGTTGGTGGGGACCGGCGGCGACCGCCACCCCCATCACCCCCCCGAATACGCCTACCTAGCCCAAGGGTGGGAGGTCCTGGAGGACGGTCCTGCGGGCTGGACCCTGCCCCGTGAAGGGATGCCGATGCGGATCGTCACCGCACCCAGAGTAGGGAGCGACAAGGGATTGCTGGCCCTGTCCTGGTTTACCGACGGCTACCGGGTGGTGGGGAGCTACCGGGGGCGGGTGTTGTGGGATGTCTGGGACCGCATCCTCGGCGCTCCCCGACCTTGGGTGATGGTTCGACTTGAGATCCCGGTGGTGGTGGAGCAAGGGCGTCCTTCGCGGCTGAGTCTGACCAAAGGGGAGGCGGCGCTGCTCCCTGTGGCGGCACAGGTGCAGCGGCAGTTGACCCAGATGCTCGCTCCGTAAGGGGCGGCTTTATCCGACAAATCTTTAGAACCCTGTGTGTCAGATCACGACACCGGGGTGTCCAAAAACGTCACTCCCCCCCCGTTTCGACTCTGGCACGATTCTTTCAGAAGCCCCTGCCATCGCCTTCGGGTGTGGTGGAAATCACACTTCTAAACGCGTACCGGTTCCAGGCATTTGGTCTGCCCCCACAACCATTTCCACGGGTTGGAGGATTCACCTTCATGTTCGCCCCTCGTCTTGCTTTGTTGTCTGCCATGAATGCGCGGGCCATGTTGGCCTTCGGTTTGCTGTTGCTGGCCGTGGGCGCTCAGGCCGACGAACTGCCGGTGGCCACCCTGCAGGCCACCCCGGCCCAGATCGAAAGCCTGCCTGCCGAGGTTTCCCTCACCCTGACCATCCCGGCGAATCATCACGCCTACATGGACGAGGGGGACGACGGCCTCTACATCCCGGTCGGGGTCGATACCGACACCCTGGCGTCAGGCGGGATCGAGGCGACGGTGCTCCAGGCCCCCAAGGGGGTGCGGGACGACGAGGTGAAGGCGGTCGTGTTGCGCGGGACGGCGATCTTCAAGCTGTCGCTCGCGGCGCAACCGGGCAAGACGGTGGCGGCGGGCGACTTCGCCATCCCCGTCAACATTCAGATGTGCAACGATCGGAGCCACGTGTGTTACATGCCCGACATGGTCGAGGCCCACGTGACCCTTACCAACGCTGCCAGCAATGGCAGCGCCTCCTCTTCCGTCGCCCCCCCCATTACGGCGGAAGAGGAGGACATTCCCCTCATGACCCGGTTGACCAACCTCTATCAAGAAAACGCCCAGAACATCTGGTTTTCGTTCTTCTTGATGTTGGTCGCCGGTCTGCTCTCCACCGCCACCCCCTGCGTCTACCCGATGCTGCCGATCACCTCGGCGATCTTGATGCAGCGGGGTGGCGGCGACCGCAAAGCCGGTCTGCGCCACGCGTTGACCTACGCTGTCGGGATCATCCTCACCTACTTCCTGCTCGGGTTGATCGCCGGTCTCACCGGCGGCGCCCTCAACACCCTGATGCAGTCGGCTTGGGTCAACCTCGGTTTCGGCCTCTTCTTCGCCTTCTTCGGTTTGGCGCTGCTCGGCTTCTACGAGATGGCGATCCTGCAAGACAAGACCGGGGAGCTCGACCAGAAGAGTGAGCAGGTCGGCGGTTTGTTCGGCACCCTGATGATGGGGATGGTCGCGGGGCTGGTGATCTCCCCCTGCGTTGGCCCCATCGTCTTCGCCCTGCTCTTGCAGGTGGCCGACGCCATCGCCCAGCTTGCCAACGCGGCGGCTGCGGCCGGTCAGGTTTTGAGCTTCTGGGATCAATTCGCCATCTCCCTCAAGGGTGGCTTGATGATGGCCGGGTTCGGCGTCGGCATCGGCGTCCCCTTCTTCATCGTCGGCCTGATCAAGGTTCGTCCTCCCCGTCCCGGCACCTGGATGGAGAAGGTCAAGTACGGCTTCGGCCTGCTGATTCTCTATTTCGGTTACATCTACTTCTCGAAGGGGATGGGGGTTGCTGGGGTCGAGGAGGGGGTCACCCTGGGGATCGTGGTCGGTCTGGTCGCCCTGTGGATCGCCATCGTGCACATGAACGTCTTCGCCAAGGTCGAGGACGACGCCATGCCCCAGGACAAGCTGCGCAAGTTTGGCGGTGTGGTGGTGGGGCTGATCGGCGCCTACTACCTGGTGGCCGGATTCGCGCAATCGGGGCTGATTCTGC
The DNA here is from genome assembly GCA_001872725.1 of Proteobacteria bacterium CG1_02_64_396. NCBI lineage: Bacteria > Pseudomonadati > Pseudomonadota > Proteobacteria bacterium CG1_02_64_396. The sequence continues at coordinate 6,422 of MNWR01000038.1, forward strand.
CCAAGCCGCAGCCGATGGTGGTGGCCGGTGCGGCGGGCGCTCAAGGCGACATCGAGGAGCACGACGGCATCCTGTGGCACCGCACCATCGAGGGTGCCCTGGCCGAGGCCAAGAAAACCGGCAAGCCGATCTTCATCGACTTCTATGCCGCCTGGTGCGCCAACTGCAAAGAGTTCGCCCACCAGGCCGGCAGCGATCCGGTGTTGCGGCAGATCTTGAACCAAGACGCGGTGCCGCTGCGTCTGGTCGATAAAGAGGCCGACTTTTTGCGCTTCCAGAACGATCCCCAGTACCGTGAGCTCAAGACGGGCCTGCCCTTCTTCGTCGTCCTCGACCCCAACGGCAACTTCGTCTGGAAGGGGACCGACTACAAGGCGGTCGCCCTGATGCGCGACGCAGTGGCTCGGGCGGCGGGGCACTGATGGCGGTTTTGCAGTGGCACGACTTTCCTTCCCTCCCTTGATGGCGGCCTTCGGGCCGCCATTTTTTTTGACGGGAAGCAGGCAACGGGGGCTGGGTTTTTGAGTCGGCTCCAGTAGTCTTGGCGTCACGATGTTGAGCCGTTTCATAGGGAGCAGGAGGTGGGGATGCAACGAGTCATGACGGTGTGGCGATGGGGGCTTGGGGTGGGGATGGGGTTGCTCACCCTACCGGCCATGGCGGCCAGTCTTTCGGGGATGGTGACCAATACCCTGTCTCAGGCGGGGGACGTTCGGGTTCTTCTGAGTCTGGATGGGGGATTCCTGGATGGGGGATTCAATCGGGGGATTACCCACAGAATCATCCCCAATCCCGATGGAAGCTACACCTTCAACCAAGTCGATGGGGGGCAGTACTTCCTTTTGGCCTTTTTGGACCGCAACCTCGACTGGCGGTTGAATATCGACGAACCGGTCGGTGTTTATCCCTTGCCTGTCACCGTGAACGTCGGCGACGCCTTAACCGGGCTCGATATCGCCATGGGTTTTGCCTATCCCACCGCCGAATCGCGCCATACCGATACCGGTTTTGGGGCCACCTTCCGGGTACGCGACCCGTTGGTGCAGTTGATCTCCGTCTCGGTTCAAGGGGGGCTGCTGCCCGCTCCGTTGCCGATGAGTTTCGATGCTGCCCGGAACCAGTGGTTGGCGGCTGCCGATTTTGGTGTCTCTCTTCCCGCTCTGCCTCAGGTCTACACCTTTCAAATGGTTTTGACCGATGGCTCCAATCAAACCCTGAGCGACGACATCAACGACTATGTCCTACCGTTTGTCGGGGGAATCTCCCCCTCCGGGGCGGTGTACGACTGGATCGACATCGCCTGGAATCCCCTCGCAGATCAGCGGATTTCGTACGGGATCAATCTGATCGATCTCGATCATGGCAGTACCCCCTTCTTCGAGGTGGCTGGATTAACAAAGACCGACAGCCCCTATTCCTATTACGGCAGCATCCCCGCCGACGGAACCCGGATCCAGAGCGAAATCCTGGCGACCCGTTACGAAAAACCCTTGGACGGCAACGTGTCGGTTTCAGGGACCACCTTCACCTACATGGGTGCTTCGAACTGGGATACCTCTTTCGGCGGCCAGGGGGGGGCGATGGGGTGTTTCCTGGGGACCCTCGAATTTTCGAGAGGAAGGCGCTGAACGATTGGGGCCAAAAGGACAAGGGGGTGCGATGGGCAAGGGGGTCCAACTATTGGGATGGGGTTTGGCGTGGATGGCTCTGGCGATGGTGCCGGTGTGGGCCGAGCCCTATTGGGGGGCGATGTTGGGCTACCAAGGGGGGGAGATCGACCACTTCGTCGAAGAGGACAGTCTTGAATATGTCGCTGGGTACAATCAGAGCCTAGACCCCCATAATCGCTCTCGCTATGCCCTGCCCCAGTATCGCAACTATTCGGCTGTGGTTCGCTGGTATCCCTTTGATTTGAAGGTTTCCCACGATGCCACCGTGGTGAACGGTCTCTACATCGGCCCCTTCGTTCGTTACACCTATGCCTACGGTCCGGCGCCGACCCGCCGAGGGTACGAGCGGTTGACCTCGCGCCGGGTTGGGGTTGGGGGAAACCTGGGATTTCGTTTGTTCTACGATCTATTCGGGGCCGATGTTTATTGGGGGGTGGGACTTTATTGGGGATACAACCTGACCGGCACCAACCCCTACGTCAAAGCCACTTACAAATTCGACAGTTACGACAATTGGTTTTTCGATATCGATCTCATCAGGGTTGGCCTTGTTTTTTAACGCGGGCGCCCCAGGCTCCCCCATCTTGAACCCATTCCCCCCATTTTTTGGAGACCTAGATGTCTGAAACAAGCGCGGCGGCTGCCTGGCAACAATTCGAACACGGTTTGGGGATGGCGGTGGCCGACAGCGCGGGCGATTCCGACATGTTCCTCTTTTTTCTGATGGCCCCCATGGCGGCGATGGTCCACGAGGGGTGGATCGGCCAAGAGGTTGGCGGCGAGGTCATCAAACTTCTGCATGCGGCCAGCCAGGGCGCCTTCGAGGAGTAAGGAACCAAAACCCCTTCATACCCACGAAGGGGCGCTTCATTGGGTGGACCGACTTTTTTTGGAGGGTGACGAACGTGATTCAGACGGCTTGCTGACGTACCGCGCGCTGCCCCTGTCGACCGTTCTCCCCTTCGGAGTCCCCCATGCCCCGTACGGTCCCCCCGCGCCTAACGGCGCACGGGGTCGCCTTCGCCCATGAAGGCCAGCCCCCCCTCTTTGCATCGCTGCACCTGACCCTCGGCGAGGCGCCGACCGCCCTGATCGGCCCCAACGGCGCGGGCAAAACCACCCTGGCCCGTTTGCTGACCGGGGAATTGCGCCCCAGTCAAGGCTCGATCACCGCCTCGGGTCGGGTCGTCTTCTTGCCCCAACATCGTCGCCCCGAGCCATGCGGCAGCGTCGCCGAGGCGCTCGGCATCGACCCGCAATGGCGTGCCTTCACCCGCATCCTGGCGGGAGAGGGGGGGCAGGACGACCTGCTGACCGTGGGCGAATGCTGGGATCTAGAGGATCAAGCCCGCGCCGCCCTGGAACGGATGGGGCTGGCCGACCTTGCCCTGGATCGCCCCGCCGCGACCCTCAGCGGCGGGGAGCAAACCCGGGTGGCGCTGGCCGGATGCCTGCTGCAAAACCCCGAACTGCTCATCCTCGACGAGCCGACCAACCATCTCGACCGGGCGGCCCGCCAGGCGGTCTATCGCCTGGTCGAAACCCAGCCCGGCCTGCTGATCATCAGCCACGACCGGGAGCTGCTGCGCCGGGTCGCCCACATCGTCGAACTCTCCCCCCTGGGGGTGCGCCACTACGGCGGCAACCTCGACCTCTATGAGCGCGAGCGTCAGTTGCAGGCCGAGGCGGCGCGGCAGCGGTTGGATCATGCCGAGCAAGAGTGGGATCGACTGCGGCGCGAGGCGCAGCAGGCCCAAGAGCGCAAGGCGCGGCGCGACGGCCGGGGCAAGCGGCAGCGGGCGCAAGGTGGGCAGGCCAAGGTGCTGCTCGATGTCATGAAGGAGCGTTCCGAACGGTCGAAGGGGCGGCTGGCGCAGCGCATCGTTCGGCAGAGCCAGGGGGTGGAGGCGCAGTGCCGTGAGGCGCAGGCCCAGGTGGCGCGGGAGGCCCCCCCCGGTTTTGAGCTGCCCACCGTGACCCTCCCCGCCGATAAGGGGGTGCTGGCCCTCGATGCGGCCGCTTACCGCCCCCCCAACGCGGCGCGGCTGGTGGTTCCTCCTCAGACGTGGCAGATGAACGGCCCGGCCCGAATCGCGATCACCGGCCCCAACGGCAGCGGCAAAACCACTTTGCTCAAGCTGTTGGCTGGACGGCTGAACCCAACCGAAGGGGTGATTCGGCGCGGCACGGCGCAAGTCGCCTACCTGGCTCAGGAACCCGAATTTGCGCAAGGGGGAACGGTGCTGGAGGTGGTGGGGTGGGCGCGCCCCGACTTGGCCGAGGGGGTGCGACGCGAGCTGCTCGCCCCCTTCTTGTTTCGAGGCGATGAGGTCGATCAAAAGGTGACGGGGCTCAGCGGTGGGGAGCGGCTGCGGCTGGCGCTGTGTTTGGCGTGGTCCAGCCCCCACCCCCCCGAACTGCTGCTCTTGGACGAGCCGACCAATCACCTCGATCTGGAGGCGCAGGCGCAACTGGAGGGGGCGCTCAGGCGCTACGCGGGGGCGCTGGTGGTGGTTTCCCACGACGAGGGGTTCTTGCAGCGGATCGGGATCAAGGGGAGGATCGAGCTGGGTTCGTTGTGATGGAGGGGAGGAGGGGCGAATGGGGCTGGATTCGGTCGAAATCGTCATGGAATTGGAGGAGCGCTTCGGGCTGGCGATCAGCGACGAGGATTGGATGAAGATCGCCACCCCCCGTCAGGCGATCGAGCTGATCGAGGATCACCTGACCATCCAGGACGATCCACCCTGCCAGACGCAGCGCGCCTTTTACCGCCTACGCCGGGTGTTGATGGGGTTATGGGGGGTCGGTCGGGGAGAAATCGAGTTGGAAACGCCGCTGCGTCGCCATGTGCGGTTTGAGGAGGAGCGGGCGTTTTGGCAGGCGCTCAAGGAGCGATTGGGGGCACGGCGCTGGCCCGAACCGGACTTATCACCCCGATGGCACTTGGTGCTTTGGGGTGGAACGGTGGCCCCTTTGATCGTAGGGCCGATCATGACGGTCGCTGCGCCCGATATTGCGGTCGCAGCGTTGATGGCAGCCGGTTTGGCCGCCATCGGCGTTCATCGAGGTCTTTCTGCTCTTCTGCGCCCGCGCCGAATTCATATCCCCACCTCTTTTCAAACCGTGCGCGACCTTGTCCCTTTTGCCGTCAGCGCAGAAGGGATTGCCTGGAGCCGGAAACAAATCGAGCAGGGGGTGAAGGAGGTGACGCTGCGGGTGCTGCACATTGAGGAGGGGCAATACGGGGTGGATTTGAGGTTCGTTGAAGATTTGGGGATGGACTGAGGGGGTCCAGTCGATTCTGAAAGGCTGGTACCCCCGGCATCGGACTTGGAGGGACGCGCTCCGGCGCGTCCTGCGCCCATCGGGCGCGGCCACGACGGAGCGTGGCCCTCCAAAAGGCCAAAACCGTCCAGCCACAGCGCTGCGTTTTTCTTAGCGCCCTTCGCAGCTTCGCGCGAGACGCTTTGGTTCTTACCCCAGCCCCAACACCTGCTTCATCGTATACCGCCCCGGCTTTTGCCCCGCCAGCCACATCGCCCCCTTGACCGCCCCGTTGGCGAAGATCGCCCGATTGGTGGCGACGTGCCCCAAGGTGATCCGCTCCCCCTCCCCCAAAAACAGCACGTCGTGCTCCCCGGCCACATCGCCGCCGCGCACGGTGGCAAAGCCGATGCTCCCCTCGGGGCGGGGGCCGGTGTGACCGTCGCGCGAACGCACGCTGTTGGTCTCAAGGTTGATCCCCCGCCCCTCGGCGGCGGCTTGACCCAGCGCCAGGGCGGTGCCGCTGGGGGCGTCGACCTTGTGGCGGTGGTGGGCCTCGACGATCTCGATGTCGAAGTCCGCATCTAGGGTGGCGGCCGCTTGGCGCACCAGCTCGACCAACACGTTGACCCCGAGCGAGGTGTTGGCCGCTTGCAGCACCGCGATCTTCTCACCCGCCGCGTCGATCAAGGCATGGTCTTCGGCTGAAAGGCCGGTGGTGCCGATCAACAGTGCCGTGCCGTGGCGGACGGCGGCATCGAGGGAAAGTCGGGTCGATTCGGGCAATGAGAAGTCGATGACCACGTCGCAGACCGCAAACAGCGCCTCCCGGTCGGTCCCGACCGCAATGCCCAGGTTGCCGATCCCGGCCAGGGCGCCCATGTCGCTGCCTAGGGCGGCGTTGCCTTCGTATTCAAGCGCCCCCCCCAGGGTGGCGGTGGGGGTGCGTTGAATGGCGGCGGCGATCAGCCGTCCCATCCGTCCGGCGGCGCCGACAATGCCGATGGTGGTCATGGTTTCTCCCAGAAAATCAGGCGTTTTGAGAAAGTCGTTGGATCCAGCCCTGGTAATCGGCCACCGCCGAGGCGAGCGCCTGTTCTTTTTCGGGGGCGAGAGGCAAGCCGGGGATGTTGGCGATGCCGCCGACATGCCAATGGGGCTGCCATGCCATCTGACAGAGGCTGGCCATCGCTTGCAGCGGACGCAACAACTCCTCGATGGTGTAGCGATTGCGGCCCTGCTCTGCGTAGGTTTCGGCCGGTCCCCCCGAGGTCAGCGCCACCGCGAATTTCTTTCCCATGAGTTTGTCGCCCCCCGGTCCGTAGGCAAAACCGAACCCCAGCACCAGGTCTTGCCAGTGCTTGAAGATGGCGGGGGTCGAGTACCAGTAAAAGGGGGTTTGCAGCACCACGGTGTCATGGGCCACCAGCAACGCCTGCTCGCGGGCCACGTCGATGGCGAAGTCGGGATAGGCCGCCGCCAAGCGGTGCAGTGTCACCCCCGGCAGCCCCGTGATCGCCGCGGCCATTTGCCGGTTGAGCACCGAAGGGGGGAAATCGGGATGGGCGTAGAGGATCAGGGTTTGGGACATGGGCGATCCGGTGGGGGCGGGTGGATGGGGGTGCATGGTGGATGTGCTGCGCATCCACCCTACGACAAGGGACCGAGAGGGGGGTGGATACGCCCAGCGCATCCACCCCCCTCTTGAGCCGCGCCCCTCAAATCTTGTCGAACCAGTTCTTTACCGAGTCCCAAAAACCGCTGCTTTGAGGATGGTGTTCCTGGCCCGAAACGGCGGCGAATTGGCGCAGCAGATCTTTCTGCTGCTCGCTCAGATTCACCGGCACCTCAATCTTGACCCGCACCAGCAAATCGCCGGTGGCCCCCGAGCGGCGATCAAAGATTCCCTTGCCGCGCAGCCGGAACATCCGGCCGTTTTGCGTTCCGGCGGGAATCTTGATCTTGGCCCGTCCCCCCAGGGTGGGGATCTCGGCCTCGGCCCCCAAGGCGGCTTCGGTGAACGAGATGGGGACTTCACACAGCAGGTGGGGCCCCTCCCGGTCGAAGATCGGGTGCTCCTTGAGGTGCAGCACGATGTAGAGATCGCCCGAGGGGGCGCCGTGTAGCCCCGGCTCGCCGTGGCCGCTCAGGCGGATGCGAGTCCCCTCGTCGGCCCCTTTGGGAACCGTGATTTTGAGCTTCTTGGGCCGTCGTAACCGCCCCTGGCCGTGGCAAGTGCTGCAAGGCTCGGGGATGATCGTCCCGGTGCCCTCACACTGCGGGCAGGGGCGGCTGACGGTGAAGAATCCCTGCTGCATGCGGACCTGACCCCGGCCATGGCAGGTGGTGCAGGTGATGGGGGAGGTGCCCGGTTTGGCGCCGCTGCCGTCGCAGACGTCGCAGGCGACGATGGCGGGGATCTCGATCTCGATGGTTTTCCCTTCGGCGATCTCCTCCAGCGCGACCTCAAGGTCGTAGCGCAGGTCGGAACCGGCATTGTGGCTCTGCCGCTGCCCCCCACGACCACCACCTCCGCCACCGAAGATGTCGCCGAAGATGTCGCCAAAGGCGTCGGCAAAACCGCCGAAGTCGCCGGTCGAAAAACCCCCCGGACCCCCCGCGCCGGCGCCGTTCAATCCGGCATGGCCGTACTGATCGTAAACCGCCCGCTTCTGACTGTCGGAGAGGACCTCGTAGGCCTCGTTGATCTCTTTAAATTTGGCCTCGGCCTCGGCATTCCCGGCGTTGCGGTCGGGATGGTGCTCCTTGGCCATCTTGCGGTAGGCCTTCTTGATTTCGGCATCCTGGGCGTTCTTGTGAACCCCAAGGACCTCGTAGTAATCGCGTTTGGACATGGTCCGGGTTGCTCCTGGGCCGGAAGCGCAAACCGCCGCATGACGCGGCGGCGGCTTGGGCGACCTATAAGTCCCATAGGTCTTATAGGTCTTATTGGTCCTATGGGACCGGTGATCGAAGGAATAAGCAATCGCGCCGGGGCGGCGCTCCTACAAAAGAAGCGCCGCCTTCGCCGGCCGATTATTTCTTCTTGTCGTCCTTCACCTCTTCGAACTCGGCGTCGACCACATCGTCGCCCCCCTGGTTGCCAGCAGGTTGCTCGTGCCCGCCGGGGGCGCCGCCCTCTTGCTGTGCCTTGGCGGCGGCCGCTTGGTACAGCGCTTGGGCCGCTTGGGTCAGGGCGTTCATCTTGGCCTCGATGGCGCCTTGATCTTCACCCTCCATCGCGGTTTTGAGTTCGGCAATGGCGGCCTGGATGGGCGCTTTTTGCTCATCAGGTAGGGCGGCTCCCTCCTCTTTGAGCGCCTTTTCGACGGTGTAGACCAGGTTGTCGGCCTGATTGCGGGTTTCGATCATCGCCTTGCGCTTGTGGTCCTCCTCGGCGTGGGCCTCGGCATCTTTGACCATGCGCTCGATCTCGTCTTCGCTCAGGCCCGAGCTTGCGGTAATGCGGATCGACTGCTCCTTGCCGGTCTTCTGATCCTTGGCCGAGACGTGGACGATGCCGTTGGCGTCGATGTCGAAGGTGACCTCGATCTGGGGCATGCCGCGCGGGGCGGGCTCGATTCCCATCAGGTCGAAGCGGCCCAGCAGCTTGTTGTCGCGGGCCATTTCGCGCTCGCCCTGGAAGACTTGAATCGTCACCGCGTTCTGGTTGTCTTCGGCGGTCGAGAAGGTCTGGCTCTTCTTGCTCGGGATGGTGGTGTTGCGCTCGATGATCTTGGTGAAGACCCCACCCAAGGTCTCGATCCCCAGCGACAGTGGGGTGACGTCGAGCAGCAGCACGTCTTTCACATCGCCGGTGAGCACACCGCCCTGAATCGCGGCGCCGATGGCGACCACCTCGTCGGGGTTCACCCCGCGGTGGGGCTCCTTGCCGAAGTGGTTCTTCACCCGCTCCTGCACCTTGGGCATACGGGTCATGCCGCCGACCAGCACCACCTCGTCGATGTCGGAGGCTTTGACCTCACCATCCTTCATCGCCTTGTTGCAGGGTTCGATGGTGCGGTTGATGAGGTCTTCAACCAGCTGCTCCAACTTGGCCCGGGTCAGCTTCATGTTCAGATGCTTGGGGCCGGTGGCGTCGGCGGTGATGAAGGGGAGGTTGATGTCGGTCTGCTGCGAGCTCGAAAGCTCTTTCTTGGCGTTCTCGGCCGCTTCGCGCAGGCGCTGCAATGCCATGCGGTCGGCCCGCAGATCGATGCCGTTCTCTTTCTTGAATTCGTCGGCCAGGTAGGCCAGAACCCGCTCGTCGAAGTCCTCGCCGCCCAAGAAGGTGTCGCCGTTGGTCGCTTGAACCTCGATCACCCCGTCGCCGATCTCCAGCACCGAGATGTCGAAGGTGCCGCCGCCCAGGTCGTAGACCGCAATCTTCTCGTCGCTCTTCTTGTCGAGGCCGTAGGCCAGCGATGCGGCGGTTGGCTCGTTGATGATCCGCTTCACATCGAGACCGGCGATGCGCCCGGCGTCCTTGGTCGCCTGACGCTGGGCGTCGTTGAAGTAGGCGGGCACGGTAATCACCGCCTCGGTGACCGTCTCGCCCAGGTAGGTCTCGGCATCCTTCTTCAGCTTGGCCAGGATCTTGGCCGAGATCTCGGCGGGGGCGTATTTCTTGCCCGACACCTCGACCCAGGCATCGCCGTTGTCGGCGGCCACGATGTGGTAGGGGACGTGGTCCTTCATCTTTTGCACGGCCGGATCGTCGAAGCGGCGACCGATCAGACGTTTGACCGCAAAGATGGTGTTTTCGGGGTTGGTCACCGCTTGCCGCTTGGCCAGCTCGCCGACCAGCACCTCGCCGTCGCCAGAAAACCCGACGATGGAGGGGGTGGTGTTACGACCTTCGGCGTTGGGGATGACCTTGGTGTCTTTCCCCTCCATGACGGCCACGCAGGAGTTGGTGGTGCCCAGATCGATGCCGATGATTTTGCCCATGGTGTGCGCTCCTTAAAGAAACGAAAAACGTTGGTTTTGACGTAGGTTGACTTATTCGGTGGCTGCCGGTTGCGGTCCCAAAGAGACCATCACCATCGCCGGACGCAGGATCCGGGTGTTGATGCGGTAGCCGGGGGCCATTTGGACGGCGACGAACCCCTGGGCGATCTCTTCGCTGTGGCTCTGCCCGACCGCTTGATGCTCGCGAGGATCGAAGGGTTTACCCGCCGCCTCGATCCGCTCGACGCCGTGCCGTCCCAGAATCTGCAAGAACTGCTGCAAGGTCAGATCAACCCCCTCGCGGATCGGTTTGACCGCCTCGTCGTCGCCGGCGTGGTTGAGCGCCAATTCTAAATGGTCGATCACGCTGAGCACGTCGCCGGCGAATTTTTCGACCGCGTACCGTTGGGTCTCTTCTTTTTCGCGGGCGACGCGGCGACGCAGGTTTTCCATCTCGGCCAGGGTGCGCAGCACCCGTTCCTCTTGCTCTTTGATCTGGGCCTGAAGCTGGGCGACCTCGTCCACGGGGGGTGCCTCCTCCTGGGCTGTGGTGACCTCCGGGGTTTGCGCCTCGGCGGCGGTGTCTTCCTGGCGTGGGCTCTCGTGTTCGGCGGTCATGCGTTCCTCGTTCATGTCGGATGGGTGAAAAATGGCGGCGGCCGGGGGTTGGGCGGGGAGGACCCGACCGCCGCGCCAAGGTTAAGTAGGGCGTAGCGGGTGGGCGTCAAGGCTTACGCGTCGTCCCCGACTCCCCCCCTTGGATTTGAGTCATAAAGGCCCCCAGCAGCTTGGCGGTGGCATCGACGATGGGGACCACCCTCGGGAAGTCGAGCCGCGCCGGACCGATCACCGCCACCGCCCCCATCACCTTGCCCTGCACCGAGTAGGGGGCGCAGATGGCCGAGATGCCCAGCGATTCGGCCACCGGGTGCTCCCGACCGATGAAGATCTTCACCCCCGGCGCAACGATGGCGTCCTCAAGCAGGCTGGCCAGACGGCGGCGATCCTCGATGGCCCCCAGCAAGCTGCGCAGCCGGGCCGGGTCGCTCAATTCGGGGTATTCCAAAAGCTGGCTGCTCCCCTCCAAGAAGAGCCCCCGCTCATGGTCGGAAATCCCGATCAGTGCCTCGGTCAGATCGTCGATCCGCTGTTTGTCGGCGCTGAGCTCTAGCAATAGCTCTTGGCGAATCTCAATCAGGGTGCGGCCCGAAAAGCGCTCGTTCAGGCGGCGGGCCATGGTGTCGAGATCGCTCTGACTCCATCCCTCCCGGTTGATGAGCATTCGGTTCTCGACCAGCCCCGAGCGGCTCACCAGCACCATCAGCAGTCGCTCGGAGGACAGCCGCACAAATTCGAGCTGATGAAAGACCCGGTCGTCACTGCGGGGGGCCGAGACGATGCTTGCGCCGCCCGAAAGGGCCGAAAGCTGCCGACCGACCTCTCCCATCGATTCCTGCACGTTCCAGCCGAAATGGCCCAGCGCCTGTTGCAACCGAGTGAGCTGGGTTTCGGCGACCGGGGTCAGGGTCATCAGGGAGTCGACGAAATAGCGCAGCCCCAGATCGGTGGGGATGCGCCCGGCCGAGGTGTGGGGCGCGGCCAGCAATCCGATCGCTTCAAGATCGGACATGACGTTGCGGATCGAGGCGGGTGAAAGCCCCAGCCCCCCCGGCGCGCGGGAGAGGGTGCGCGATCCGACCGGTTGGCCGGTCTGGATGTGCTCCTCGACGACCGCATGCAGGATCGCCTCTTGCCGGGGATTAAGCACTGCCATGAAGCCGGTTTTCCTCGATAAATATTGATGTTTTTCTGCCAGGGGCGCCGAATGTTAGCACTTCAAAGGCAAGAGTGCCGATTTTCGTGGCGGCAGGGTGGGCACCCCTATTGTTGGTCGTTTCGGCATTGCTCCGTTGCAGGGTACACTGGGCCACCATCCGACTTTTCAAGGGGTTTTTATGTCCACCACCCATTTCGGTTTTCGCGAAGTTCCGGTCCAAGAAAAGGTCGACCATGTCCGCAAGGTCTTTGAATCGGTCGCCCCCAAATACGATCTGATGAACGACCTGATGAGCGGCGGGGTGCACCGGCTCTGGAAACGCTACACCGTGGCCCGCGCCCGCTTTCCCAAAGGGGGGATCGCCCTCGATGTCGGGGGGGGGACCGGCGATTTGGCCCTGCTGTTGCGGGCCAAGGGGGGGGATCATGCCAAGGTGGTGGTCTACGACATCAACCACGAGATGCTCAAAGTGGGGCGCGACCGGGTGGTCGACAAGGGGCACCTGCACGACATCGAGTTCTGCCAGGGGGACGCCGAAACCATCGCCCTGCCCGACGATAGCTTCGATGTGGTCACCATCGGTTTTTGCCTGCGCAACGTCACCACCCCGCTCAACGCCCTGAAAGAGATGCACCGGGTGCTCAAGCCGGGGGGGCAGTTCCTCTGTTTAGAGTTCTCTAAGCCGGTCCTGCCGGTGCTCGACAAGCTCTACGATCTGTACTCCTTCAACGCCATCCCCAAAATCGGGGAGCTCATCACCGGCGACCGCGATTCCTACCAGTACCTGGTCGAGTCGATCCGCCGCTTCCCCCCCCAGGCCGAATTGGGGGCGATGATGGAACAGGCCGGTTTCTTCCACGTCACCTGGGAAAACCTGACCGGTGGCGTGGCCGCCCTTCATGTGGGCTATAAGATCTAAGAATCGGGATTCCCCATGCTGATTAACCCCCTGGCCGTCCCCTTCACCCTGATGCCCCCCACCGCTCAGGCGTTGATGCTCGGCACCGTGCTGCGGTTGCTGCGGCAAAAACAGCCCCAGCTCTTCAACGGCTTCGACGCCATGGCCGGAACCAGCATGTTGGTCCGCTTCACCGATCTAGACCGTCACCTCTTCATCGTCTTCGAGACCGGCGCCATTGGGGTCCACCCCGAGGGCAATCGCCCCGCCGACATCGTGCTGTCGGGGAGCATGGACGCCCTGCTGACGATGGCGATGGGGGGCGATCCCGAGGCGATGCTGCTGGCGGGAAAAATCAAGCTGGAGGGGCCGACCGACCTTTCGATCACCCTTAAAAAGACCTTCGAGGCGGTGAATCCCGACTGGGAGGCGCTGCTCGGCCCCATGCTCACCCGCACCGTGGTGCGCCGCCTGCTGGCCATCGTGGGCAGGGTGCGCCAAGAGGTCGCCAAGATTGACGTTGCCGCCGAGACGAAAATCCGCACCCACTTGGAGCGCATCGCCGCCACCCGCGGCGAGGTCGAAACCTGGCGGATCGAGGTGATGACCCTGCTGCCCAAGGTCGACCACCTCGACCGGCGATTGGCCGAACTGGAGCGGCAATCGGGTGGCCGAAAGGTGGCGCCGTGAGGCCGCATGCCAGCCCCTTCGCCCCTGAGAGGGGTCAAATCGTGAGGTTCGGGGGCTAAGATGTTCCACACCCTGCGCATCATGCTGCGGCTGTTGCAGATCACCCGGGTGTTGGTGGCCCACGGTTTGGACGAGCTGGCCGACCGCATCCACCTGTTCCGCCTCTACGTCTGGATCGTCCGCCCCCTGCGCCGCAGCAAACCGCAAGCAACCTCCCCTGCCCGCTTTGTGCAGGCGCTGCTCGACCTGGGGCCAACCTTCATCAAGCTGGGGCAGGCCCTTTCGACCCGCGCCGACATGCTTCCCGAGGATTGGGTGGGGGAGCTTTCCCGCCTGCAGGACGAGGTCCCCCCCGAACCCTTCAAGTCGATCCGACCCATCCTCGAAGAGGATCTCCACGCCCCGCTTGAAGAGGTGTTCCCCACCTTCGAGCAGACCGCCGCCGCCTCGGCCTCCATCGCCCAGGTTCACCGCGCCGTCACCCGCGATGGGCGGGAGGTGGCGGTCAAGGTGCGTCGACCCAAGGTGGTGGCCCAGTTCAAGGCCGACATCGAGGTGATGGAGGTGATCGCCCGGCTGATCGACCGCTACTGGATCGAGGCCCGCCGCTTCCGCCCCATGGATGTGGTGGCCGAGTTCGAGCGCACCTCGATGAGCGAGATCGACCTGATGCGCGAGGCGGCTCATGCCTCAAGGTTGGCCGAGCGCTTTCGGGACGATCCCGATTTTCGGGTGCCCCAGGTTTATTGGGATTTGTGCTCCAGCCGGGTGCTGGTGCTCGAATGGATGGGGGGGATCATCCCCATCGACGAGACCGAGCGGATCAAGGCGGCGGGGATCGACGTCCACCGTTTGTCGCAGATCGCCACCGAGGTCTTCTTTAAGCAGGTCTTTCGCGACGGCTTTTTTCATGCCGACATGCACGCCGGCAACGTTTTCGTCGACGCCGCCGGACGGGTGGTGGCGCTCGATTTCGGTATCGTCGGCACGGTCGACGAGGCGACCCGGCGCAACCTGGCCGGGATGCTCACCGCCCTGGTGCGCAAGGACTACCACAAAGCGGCGGTCCTGCATTTAGAGGCGGGGTTCATCGACGAGACGGTCAACATCGTTGAATTCGAGCAGGCGCTGCGGGCCATCGCCGAGCCGATTTTCGACAAGCCTTTGAGGGAGATCTCCATCGGCGATTTGCTGCAACGGATGCTACGCACCACCCATGCCTTCCATATGCAGCTTCAGCCGCAACTGATTTTGCTGCAAAAGACGATGGTGGCGGTCGAGGGGCTCGGACGCAGGCTCGACCCCGACCTCAATGTCTGGGAGGTCGCCCGCCCCTGGGCCGAACGCTGGATGGCCGAGCAGATGGCCCCCAAAAAGCTGGCCGAAAAGGGGTTCGAAAAGGGGGAGGCGGCGCTCAAGGCGCTGGTCGATTTGCCCGAAACCCTGCATTCCCTGGGACGGGCGGCGCTGCACGGCAAAATCGTCGCCACCAATCGCATCCCCGAGCTCCTTCCCATCCGTCGCTCCATCGACCGGGCGGGGCAGGGGGTGGTGACGGTGATCGCCTCCACCGCCTTGCTGGTGGGGGGGGCGCAGCAGGAGGCGACCTTCCTGGGGCAACACTGGATGGTCTGGATGGGTTTGGGGGGTCTGGTCGTGGCGCTGTGGATTGTCTTCAGGCCCGGCGCCCTGTTTTTGGAACGAGAGGATTAACCGCGTGAAGCATGTACAACGGGTGGCTTTTTTTCTGTTGTTGGCGCTGTGGCTGCCCTTAAGCGCTCAGGCCTTCGAGATTTTCGCCCCGACCCTAAGCCCCGGTGGGTTGATTCCCGAGGAGTACACCTGCGAGGGGATGGATCGATCCCCCCCCATCGGCTGGAAGGACCTGCCCGAGGGGACTGGATCGCTGGTGTTGGTGATGGAGGATCTCGATGCTCCCCAAGGGGCGTTCGTCCACTGGATCATCTACGGCATGCTCCCCAGCCAACCGGCGCTCGAAAAGGGGGTGGTGCAGATCCCCAGCCTTGAGGGGTATGTGCGCCAGGGGCCCAACGACTTCAACCGCATCGGCTACAACGGCCCCTGCCCCCCCAAGGGGGATGCTCCCCATCACTACCGTTTGAGGTTGCTGGCGCTCGACTTCGAGCTCAAGAGCCCCCCCAAGGTCGACTGGCCCGGCATTCAGCGGGCGATGGCCGGGGGGGTGATCGGCGAGGCGACCTTAGAGGTCCGTTTCGGTCGGTAAGCGGTCGTTTCCCCTTTCTTTGCGGCCATTTTAGGAGCGCCCCATGCCGATGGAATTGTTCGATCCGCTCCACCTGTTGATCCTGGGCGACCCCCGTTTCGGCAAGGTATGGACCGAGTGTTTTCAAGAGGCGGCGG
This sequence comes from Proteobacteria bacterium CG1_02_64_396, assembly GCA_001872725.1. NCBI lineage: Bacteria > Pseudomonadati > Pseudomonadota > Proteobacteria bacterium CG1_02_64_396. The sequence continues at coordinate 22,056 of MNWR01000038.1, forward strand.
GGGGGTATCTGTTTGTCGTCCACGTCACCAAGGGGGCAGAGGGGCTGCGTTGCCTGAACGAGGTCGAGATCGATCTGATTGTTCTGCCCGACCACAACGAGGCCAAACTGGGGCTGGCCCCTTTGCGGATTCAGGCCGAAAAGCGGGCGATCCCGGTGGTGACGGCGGGGGAGGCCACCCCCGATCCCAAGAAGTGGATCCCCACCGGCTCGATGGATGTGATCGGACGGGAGGACAGCTCTCCGGCGGTGCTGGGGCGGGTGCTGCGCGGGGCGCTGGCGCTGCGCCGTGCCCGCAAAAACCTGCGTCGGTGCGGCTCGCGTTACCAAGCGGTGCTCGACAACACCGCCAGCGGCTTGATCGCCCTGACCGGGGGTGGGGCCATTGAGGCGATGAACCCGGCCGCCGCCAAGATGTTCGAGGTCGACCCCGAGACGGTGATTGGCGAGGCGATTGGGGTGTTGATCCCCGGATTTAGCGCCGCCGTGGCCAAGGGTCTGCCCAAGAAGGATCCCTCCAAGCAGTTGAGGGGTGAGGTCGAGATGGAGGGGCTGCGCCGCGACGACATTCCCTTTCCGCTCGATGTGTCGATCCGCGAAATCAAGTTCGACGGCGAGAAATCGCGGCTGCTCATCCTGGGTGATTTAAGCGAGCGCAATAAAGCCCGAGAGGTGGCGCAAAAGCGGGATCAGCAGTTGCAACTGCTCTGGAATGCGGTCGAGCAGTCGGCCGACGCGGTCATCATCACCGATCCCGATGCCATCATTGAATACGTCAACCCCGCCTTCACCCGCAACACCGGCTACAGCTCCGACGAGGCGGTGGGGCAAAACCCCAACATTTTGCAAAGCGGCTACCACCCCAAAAGCTTTTATGAGTCGATGTGGGCAACCCTGCGCCGGGGTGAGATCTGGCGGGGGATTTTCACCAATCGGCGCAGGGATGGCTCCCTCTACCGGGAAGAGGCGGTGATCTCCCCAGTGCGCGATGAACTGGGGCGCATCCACCACTTTGTTGCCCAAAAGCACGATTTGTCGGAACGCGAGGTGCTCGAAGCGCAGTTGATGCAGGCGCAAAAGATGGAAACGGTCGGGCTGCTGGCGGGGGGGATCGCCCACGACTTCAACAATCTGCTCACCGGGGTTTTCGGCTTCACCGAGCTTTTGCTGATGAGCGATAGCCTGGGCGAGCAGGAGCGGGAATGGGCCAAGCGCATCATGGAGATGGGGGAGCGGGGCAGCGCCCTGGTGACTCAGCTGCTTTCGTTCAGTCGCAAGACCCCCAAGACGGTGGCGATCTTCGATTTGGCCGAGACGGTGAAGGTGACCGGCGCCCTGCTCCAGGGGACGCTCCTCGAAACGGTAGAGCTTGTCGTTGCCACACCCGGCGACCCGGTTTGGGTTCAAGGCGACCCCAATCAAATCCACCAGGTATTGCTCAACCTGGCGGTCAATGCCAACGACGCCATGCCCAAGGGGGGGCGGCTCGAAATCCGGCTCGATCGCCGGGGGGCGGGCTGGGCTCGCCTACGGGTGATCGACAACGGAGAGGGGATCCCTCAGCAACACCTGGGGCAGCTCTTCGACCCCTTCTTCACCACCAAGGCGCCCGGTAAAGGGACGGGGCTGGGGCTCTCGGTCACCTACGGCATCATCCAGGCGCACGGCGGTACCATCGAGGTGAGCAGTCAGGTGGGACGGGGGACCGCCTTTTCGATCCTGCTGCCGGAGCGCAACGCCAAACATTTGGTGCCCGAAAGCCAAGACACCAGCCATCCCCTGACCGCCCCACCCTCGGGTAACGGGGAGGTGATCCTGTTGGTCGACGACGATCCGGCGGTGGTCGAGGTCGGCAAGGCCTTCTTGGTGCGGCTCGGCTACCGGGTGGTGGGGGCGAACAGTGTGCGCGAGGCCTGGGCCTACATGCGCCACAACCCCACCGGAATCCACCTGGTGGTCTGCGACCTCATCATGCCCAGGGAGGGGGGCAAGGTGTTGCTCGACCATCTGCGGTCGGACCACAGCACGGTGCCGATCCTCTTCATTTCGGGCTCGGAGGGGGCGAGGGAGCAAGAGGAGGCGATCAAGGCGGTGGCCGACCAACCTGTCTTCCTCAAGCCCCTCGATTGGCACACCTTGGCGGTTAAGGTGGGGCAGATATTGGGGCACGAAGCGTAGGGTTCCATGCGCCAAACGTTTACCGTCGCCACCCCGAGCCATGCGGCCTTGGTCCCCATCGACCGGGAGGTTCAGTCGGCCATCGACGCCTTGGGTCTGCGCGACGGGGTGCTGCACCTGTTCACCCTGCACACCACCTGCGCTTTGCTCATCAACGAAAACGCCGATCCCGACGTGGTGGGCGATGTGCTGCGGCGCTTGGAGACGATGGTGCCGTGGCAGGTGGCGGGGGATCGGCACGGGGAGGGGAATTCGGCGGCCCATGTGAAGAGCCTGCTGATCGGTCCCGACCTGACGCTTCCGGTGCAAGACGGGCAACCGCTGTTGGGGACGTGGCAGGGGGTGTTTCTGGCCGAGTTCGACGGGCCGAGGCGGCGCACGGTGGTGGCGACGGCGCTACGAGCATAAAAACGGGGGGCGGGAGCCCCCGTTCACAACATGAGACGTTTCACTTTCGGCTTACTTCCAGGTCAACGTCATCCCGGCAAAACTTACGTCGTTACTGAGTTTGTTCCACTCTAGCCCGAGCAAGACGTTGCGGCTGATTTCAACGTCGAGGCCACCGCCATAGGCAAGGTTGGCGGTATGATTCCAGGTCGTCCCGGTCGGCGTCTTGGTCCACACCGAACCGCCCCCCAACTTGAGCTTGGGGTGTATGACCCCCATGTGGGCCCAGAAGACCAGCGAGCCGGTCAAAACCCGGCTGCGATCCTTGCCCGTTGTTCCCAACGAGCCGTCCAGGTAGCTCACCTCGTAACCGAGGTTGCTCCCGACCACCCCGCCCCAAGCGATGCCGGGGGCGATGGCGGTCCCCCCTGTGGCGGCGCTGCTGTGCAACCCCCCCGCCTTCACAGCCAAGGTTGTATCGGCGGCATACGCCGACGATCCCATCATCAAGACAACCGCTACCATCAATCGCATCGTCATCCGCATATCGACCCGTGACCTCGCAGCTCTTATAAGTCATGAGAATTCTGCCATTTTATAACGCCGAGCATTGTACGGGAAAACCGCCCCAAACTTGCGATTTTCATGGCGGTATCGCCGGTTGACATCATCCGCAAGCGGTCGAAGATGGTAATGCGGTCCCCGAAGGAGTCTTCCACTGGCAACAACGAAGAGGGGGTTGGAGATGGGTGCGAAGCAGACGGTCTACCAAGCGATGCGTCAGGCCGGGTTCTCCCGGCGCGATTTCCTCAAGTTCTGCACCGTCACCGCCGCCATGATGGGGTTGAGTCCCGCCCTCTACGGCAAGGTGGCCCAGGCGCTCGAAACCCGGCGACGACCCTCGCTGATCTGGCTCCCCTTTCAAGAATGCACCGGCTGCACCGAGTCGCTGACCCGCACCAACTCCCCCGCCATCGGCGACCTCGTCCTCGACCACATCTCGCTGGACTACTCCGAAACCCTGCAAGCCGCCTCCGGACACCAGGCCGAGCAGGCCCGGGCCGCCGCGATGAAAGAGAACTGGGGGCAGTACATCCTGGCCATCGACGGCTCGGTCTCGACCGCCGATGGGGGGATTCACACCGTTCTGGCGGGGCGGACCGCGCTCGACATTCTTAAAGAGGCGGCCGAGGGGGCGGCGGCGGTGGTGGCCATTGGATCGTGCGCCTCCTTCGGCGGTCTGCCCGCCGCGAGCCCCAATCCCACCAACGCCAAGGCGATCTCCGAGCTCATCGGCAAGCCGGTCATCAACGTCCCCGGCTGCCCCCCCATCGGCGACGTCATCACCGGGGTGGTCACCTACGTGCTCACCTTCGGCAAACTCCCCGAACTCGACGATCTGAACCGCCCCACCGCCTTTTACGGCCAGCGCATCCACGACCGCTGCTACCGCCGCCCCTTTTACGACAAGGGGCTGTTCGCCCGCGGCTTCGACGACGCCGGGGCCAAGGCGGGCCACTGCCTGTTTCAGATGGGGTGCAAGGGGCCGGTCACCTACAACGCCTGCGCCACCATGAAGTGGAATCAAGGGACCAGCTGGCCGGTGCAGTCGGGCCACGGCTGCCTGGGCTGCTCGGAGCCCAACTTCTGGGACAACGGCTCCTTCTATGCGGCGCTCTCCACCGGAACCGACTCCACCTTCAAGGGGATCGGCATCGCTGCTGCGGCGGCGGCTGGTGTGGCGGCGGGGGCGGCGATGGCGTTTCAGGCCCGGGCAGCTCGGAATAAAGCCCAGAAAGGGGAATAACCATGGACCTGCTCGAATGGGTGCGGGGGCCGTGGCTGACCTGGTCTTTCGCCATCTTCATCGTCGGACTGATCGGACGGCTCGCCTTCCTTTACTTCATCGGCCACGGGGTTGACCGTGTCCCCCCCAAAGGCAACCCCACCTGGGGAGGGACGCGCCACCTGGTCGCCGCCTCGCTTTACCACCTGCCCAACCTGCGCCGCACCCAGTTCACCTACGGCAGCGCGGCGCTGTTCCACCTGGGGCTGCTGGTCATCGTCTTCTTCTTCGGCCCCCACCTGCTGTTCATCCACGACCTGACCGGCCTGTTCTGGCCCGCCCTGCCGGCCCCGGTGATCGATGGGGTGGCGGTGGTGACGATGGTGACGTTGCTGGCGGTCCTCTTTCACCGCCTGACCACCCCGGTGCTGCGGCTGATGAGCGACACCAACGACTACATCGCCTGGTTGCTCACCTTTTTGCCGATCCTCACCGGCTACCTGACGATCCACAACCTGACCCCCAACTACCCGCTGACCCTTGCGATCCACATCATGAGCTTCGAACTGCTGCTGGTGCTGCTCCCCTTCACCAAGCTGGCCCATACCGGGTTGATCTTTGTTTCGCGGTTTTTGACGGGATACGAAATGGGGAAACGGGGCGTGGGGGTGCGTCATGGCTGATTCGGTCACCACGGCCATGAACACCGCCCTGAGCAAGGTCGGTTCGAAGGCGGCCACCTACTTGAGCGCCTGCGTCCACTGCGGGGTCTGCGCCACCGCCTGCCACTACGCACAAGGCAGCGGGGAGGCCAAACACATCCCCATCTGGAAGGCCGAACTGCTCAAGCGGCAGTACAAGCGGCGCTACACCTGGCTGGGCAAACTGCGCGGCGCCCTGGGGCTGATCCCCAAAACCACCCCCGAAATGCTCGAAGAATGGAGCGAGTTGGTCTTCGACACCTGTTCGATGTGCGGCCGCTGTTCGGTCGTCTGCCCCATGGGGATCGACATTCCGATGCTGATCCGCGCCATGCGCGAGGGGCTGACCGCCGCCGGGATTGTCCCCGAGGGGCTCAAAGAGGCGACCGACCGCGCTTTGGAAACCGGATCCCCCCTGGGCGCCACCCCCGAGGTCTTCGCCGAGCGGGTGGCGTGGATGGGCGACGAATGGGAGCAGGCGATCCCGGTCGACCAAGAGGGGGCCGAGTACCTGGTGCTCTTTTCTTCCATCGAAATCATGAAGTACCCCAACGCCATCGGGGCGACCGCCAAAATCCTGAACGCGGCGGGACTCAGCTGGACGGTGCATTCGAAGAATTTCGAGGGGACCAACTTCGGCTACCTGCAAGGCAGCTCCCCCAAGGCGGCCAAGATGTTGAATCGGGTGGTCGAGGCGGCCGAGCAGCTCAAGGTGAAGAAGGTGGTCAGCCCCGAGTGCGGCCACGCCTACGGGGCGCTGCGCTGGGAGGCGCAAAATCTCTTGGCCCGCGACCTGCCCTTCACCGTGGTGCAGATTGCCGAGCTGATCGATGTTCTTTTGAGTGAGGGCAAGATCCGGGTAAATCGGGAGGCGAAGGGGGGCAAAGCCACCTACCACGACCCCTGCCAAATCGGACGGCGCGGCGGGCTGTTCGAAGAGCCGCGCCGGGTGCTGCACGCCATCGTCCCCGACGCCAATTTCAGCGAGATGACCGAGAACCGAATGGACAACTGGTGCTGCGGCGGGGGCGGCGGAGTGATCTCGATCCCCCGCGCCGACGAGCTGCGTTTGAAGTCGTTCGGCATGAAAAAGGGGCAGATCGAACAGGTGGGGGCGCAGCGGGTGGTTTCGACCTGCTCGAATTGCCGCCTCGCCTTCGACAGCGCCTTTGAGCACTACGGGATGAAGACCGAGTTTGTGAGTTTGGTGGAGTTGGTGGCGGGGAATTTGGAGAAATAACCTCATCCTATTGAACCAACATACAACTCAAACCTTCAACTAAATTGGATTTTTATGGCGTATCGGTATATAATTAATATACCTGAAAGCGAAATCGACAAGCCTATCTATCGAATCATGTCAGAAAGAAGGCTTTTTGAATGCCTAACAAACAAAGAACTGGTTCTTGTACATCCGAGCAAATGGGATGATCCATTTGAGAATTACTTATTATCCTCAGAGGTAATTGATTCTAGTACCGGTGAGATTGGAACTCTGGAACCTATGCGGGACAAGGTTTACGGCCTGTGCTGGACCCAGCATCGGGACACTGATGCTATGTGGCGCATTTACTCTAGCAATAAAGATGGCGCAAGAGTCAAAACGACTCCGCGCAAACTTCTAGAGGCACTAATAAATGGTGGGGGGGGATTTGCCGACATAACTTGCTTTATCGGTAAAGTTCAATACAAAACCCTAAAAGAACTAATAGCCACGCTAACAAAAATTGATTTATTTTCATCAAATGGATCAGGACTTGCAGAATCATTATTAGTAACTATTCAGCCCCTCCCATCCCCCCGGTTTTTCCCTACGGGTTTTCTTTCATAAAGAGGGGTTGGTTACCTTCGAAGAGGAGGGTCAGGGCTGGGGTGGGACCGATGCCGTGTTTGCGGCAGGTCGACAGGTAGCTGCGGATGCGGCAGAAGATATCGGCGCCCTCTTTGGAGCGGAAGCATCCTGAGATTTTCTGGTGCAGCTTGACCATACGGATGTCGTTTTCACCCTGGTTGTTGGTGAAGGGAACCAGCGGATTGTCGATGAACCGTAGGACGTCGT
>MNWR01000039.1 GCA_001872725.1 Proteobacteria bacterium CG1_02_64_396
CCGAGGTTGTTTTACCCAACGGCAAGGTGATCGAATACATCATCGACGGCCGCAACCGCCGGGTGGGGAAAAAGGTGGATGGGGTGCTCACCCAAGGCTTCCTCTACCAGGATCAACTCAACCCGGTGGCGGAATTGGATGGGGCGGGGAATGTGGTTTCCCTGTTCGTTTACGGCTCAAAGGCCAACGTGCCCGATTACCTGGTGCGCGGCGGGGTCACCTACCGGATTGTCTCCGACCACCTGGGCAGCCCCCGTTTGGTAGTGAACGCCGCCGATGGAACGGTGGTGCAGCGGATCGATTACGACGAATGGGGGAATGTGCGGTTCGATTCCAATCCGGGCTTCCAACCGTTTGGATTTGCGGGGGGGATTGCGGATAACGACACTGGGCTGATTCGATTCGGCGCCAGGGATTACGATCCGCAAACGGGACGGTGGACGGCGAAGGATCCCATCCTTTTTGAGGGTGGGGATGGGAATCTGTATGGGTATGTCCTAAGGAATCCGATAAACTTTATCGATCCGTTGGGGCTTTGGGGTTATGCAACTGAATACAGTACAACTGGAGAAGGATTAACTGGTGATATAACGATTATTGAAGGCGCTGTTGATCAGGTATATCAAGATGTGAGTGGAACTACGTCCGATGCAACGGTGACATATTCAACAAATGGCGAACACACTTCACCTGCATCGAAGCATTATACTGGTGAGGCGGTAGATTTGCGGACACGTGATCTCACCACTAACACCCAAAAAGTTGAGTTTAAGGAGCAGCTCCAAGATCTACTCGGTTCAGATTATGATGTTATACTTGAGCCAGACCACATCCACCTTGAATACGACCCCGATATAAAAACATTGAAGCCTGATAAGCCTTTAAAGATACGGTGCCCATAAGATGAAACTACTTCTTGTAGGATTGGCATTAGCGCTATTTTCGCAAAATGCTATTGCTAGAGAACTTATTAATGAAGATTTACCTGCGGGGTGGCGTCTTCCAACGGATGAGGATGTTAGTAGTGGATGGGCTTATTATCGAAGTGAGTATTCTTCCCCGTACTCTATAGACGCAGACTTTGATGGTGATGGGGCTATTGATGCGGCACGGATATTGTTTTTTATAGGAGATAGTAATAGATGGGGGGTCTTTGTTTTTCTGTCGCGAGGGGGTAGTTTTAATATCCAGCAAATATATACGTCAAAAGGCAGGATTCCTGCGCAATCCGTTGGCTTGATTTCGGTTGATGGCGACTTAAAAACAGCATGTTCAAAGGGGTATTTTTCGCCGCTAGATTGTGTTGGAGATCCAGGTGTTTTACGGCTAAGAAATAGTGCAATAAAAATGCTCATGTTTGAAGGCGCGGCTTCCGTTTTTGTATATGACAAAAACAGCGATAATTTTATTCGTTACTGGATAAGCGATTGACATGATTCACAACAGAGGCATCGGGGTCTACCATCGGATTTTCCAGCAAAGTGACGCGGTCGGCTTGGAGCGTTAGCATCCCCCTTGGCGGGGGTGTGGCTCCTGGGGTCGGTGGCCCTTGGCTCGCTCGACCTTGAAATGCAGCCCCCGCCACTTTGCATCGTCCGTTGGGTCAACCGGGATGGTGCCGATCAGCCTTCTGATGTGGCTCTGAGAGTAGACGCGACCGGCGGACGAACCGGTACGTCTGACCGACGCAGGCCACGCCATGAACACTCCCCCCAGTACCGACATTCGCGTTTGCGTTGATGTCGGCAGCCGCAAGCACAGCGTCGCGGTCGGCCTTGCCGACGGGCGCTTCCTCGACGCCTTCGAGGTGGATCGCCGCCCCGAAGGGTTCGACCGATTCTTCCAGCGCATCGACGATATTCAGCGCCAGCATGGCGGCAAGGTCTCGGTGGCGATGGAGGGGTACAACGGTTGGGCGCGTCCCCTCGACAGCCTTGTCCAAAGGCATCGGGCTCTACCATCGGATTTTTCCAGCAAAGTGACGTGATGGCTCCCTAGCGTTAGCATCCCTGTTGGCGGGGGTGTGGCTCATTTGGGGGGGCCGTCGCCTTTCCGTTGGGCGTTCCGATAACGCCTCTGCTATCGCTGGGAATCAAAAACTCAAACGGCCCCTCCCCTACGCCCCCTGCGGCAGAGCCCCGTAGGAAACCGCAAACTCCGTCTTGAACAGCTCCCAGGTTCCCCCCGCGATCGATTCTCGAATCCGCTGCATCAGATTCAGATAGAAGGCCAGGTTGTGCACCGTGAGCAGCATGGGGGCGAGCATCTCTTGGCTGAGGTAGAGGTGGCGTAGGTAGGCCCGGGAAAAACGGCTGCAGGTCGGGCAGGGGCAGGCGGGATCGAGGGGGCGGTCGTCCTCGATAAAACGGGCCTGCTTGATCGTCAGCACCCCCTGGCTGGTGAACAGCGAGCCGTTGCGGGCGTTGCGGGTCGGCATGACGCAATCGAACATGTCGATCCCGGCATCGACCGCCATGACGATGTCCTTCGGCCGCCCCACCCCCATCAAATAACGGGGGCGCTCAGTGGGGAGCAGCGGCGCGGTGGAACGTACCACCTCTTCGATGATCTCCTCCGGCTCCCCCACCGAAACCCCGCCGATGGCCAGCCCCTGAAAGGGCATATGGGAAAGCTCGGCGACCGCCTCGGCCCGCAAATCCAAAAACCGCCCCCCTTGCACGATGCCGAATAGCCCTCCGGGGCCGGGACTGGCCTCGTAGGCGTTCCAGGCCCGTTTGGCCCAGCGGTTCGAAAGGGCGGTGGCCCGCGCCACATCGTCGCGCTCGGCCATGCCGGGGGGGCATTCGTCCAGGCACATCATGATGTCGGAGCGCAGTTTCTGCTGGATGCGCACCACGTTCTCGGGGGTGAGCATGTGTTTGGCGCCGTCGAGGTGACTCTGAAAGGTAACCCCCTCCTCGGTGATCTTGCGTTGCCCCGCCAGTGAAAAGACCTGGAAGCCGCCCGAGTCGGTCAGGGTCGAACCGCCCCACCCCATGAACTTGTGCAGGCCGCCAAAGCGGTCGATGAGATCCTCTCCGGGGCGCAGGTGCAGGTGGTAGGTGTTGCCCAGGACGATCTCGGCCCCGAGGTCGGCGAGCAGGTCGGGATCCATCCCCTTGATCGTCGCCTTGGTCCCCACCGGCATGAAGGCGGGGGTCTCGGCGGTGCCGTGGGGGGTGGTGATCCGACCGCGACGGGGGCCGCTTTGACGGTTGCCGGCGAGGAATTGGTAGGTGATGGGCATGGGGACTTTCGCTGCGGGTTTGGCCAAACAAGGGAGGCCGAATCTTGGGGGTTAACCCCTTTAAGGTCCAGCCGACGGTTCAGCGCAGACCGGGTGCCATAAAGGGTGCAAGGTGAATCGCGCCCCCTCCCAACCCGCCCCGTGCACCTCATGGAAGCGGTCGACCAGGGTTACGGCGTCGCCCATGGCCGGATTCATCCAGCTTAAGGTTTCGAGCATGGTCCGGTGCTGCGCCGCCAAGTCGCGCCAATGCCAGATCGGCTCGTGGTGGAAAATCCGGTTGCGCAGGGTGCGGATGGCGTTCAGACGGGGCGACAACACCGCCCGGCGGCATCGCCTGAAAGAAACGGCGCTGCTTCAGCAACCGTGGCCACGAGATTTGCCCGTGTTCGTACCGGCGGTCGAACAACCGAGTCCAAAACCCGAAGGTCAATTCGGCCACGATCCGGTCGGCAGTCTCCTCCTTGCCCCCTTTGCGCAGTTGCTCGCACGCCTTGACGACCGAGTGAAGTTCGCGTGCATCCAACACGGTGCCCGGCATGGTCATCCAATCCTCCCGTCCCGTCAGATCGCTCAGCGCTTCGTGAAGCGTGTTGCGTAACGTGACCTCGAAGGTGTGAAACAGGGGGTACAGGCTTTCCCCCAAACGCACGTTCCAAAAGTAGTGGGCCAACAGCCCCTCGGCGTGATCGGGCGCCCCCTTGTCCACATACCCCCGCAGCCGTTCGTGGGCGATGGCGTCGATGATTCGTCGGCCGAATGGGGCTCCAATTTTCGATTGCATCCGCAGCTCCTTTTTCCTAGCGTTCGCCCGCCGTCCCCGGGTAAATCCTCTCCCAGCTTCGTGCTGGTGCATGATCCCGGGGTTTTTTTATGCCTGCTTAAGGCCGGACTTTCCATAAATTCGCCCGATGATCGCGTAGGACTTTGATTTCAATGGGGCTCGCCTCAAGGCGTCTACTTCTGGTTTGTGAGCCCGTGGCGTAGCCATGCCTACGTTCAAGCGCACAAAAAAAACCAGTGCAATCAAAAGACAAGCGCGGGCGGAACGAGATTGATGAAAAGTCCGGGTTAGGCCCCCTCCCCCAGCAACAACGCAGCCTCCCGCACCGCCTCCCCCAGCGTCGGATGGGCCGCCACCGTCTTCGCAAAAACGGAGGGGGTCAGCTTGAGCTGCACCGCCAACGCCACCGGGGCGATCAGTTCGCTCGCCTCGATCCCGACGATGCTGCCGCCGCAGATCGCCCCATCCTCCCCGGCATACAGCTGCACGAAGCCGTCGGTGGCGTTCAGGGTGCGGGCGCGGCCGTTGGCGGCCAGGTTGATGCGGGCGGAGCGGTTCGATACCGCCCCCACCGTCGCCGCCTCGGGGAAGGCAAAAATGCAGGCGGGGATGGCGCGGCCTTCAAAACGGCCGTCGATCCCCGCGAGCACCTCAGCGACCACCTCCCCCTGCCGTGAGGCGACGTGGGCCAGCCCCTGACCGGCGACATCGCCGATGGCGAAGACGCTGGGCAGGGTGGTGCGGCATTGGGCGTCGACCTCGATCCCGAAGCGGCCCACGTCGATCCCGAGGGCGGCCAAGTCCCCCACCCCGGTGTTGGGGCGCCGCCCCACCGCGACCAGAAGCTCATCGAAACCGACCGGCTCGCTCAGCCCCTCGACCGTAGCAACCCCGGCCTCGGCGCCGCGCACCAAGCAGCCGGTGCGAATCGTCACCCCACCCCGTTGCAACGCCCCGGTCAGCGCCTGGGCCACCTCGGGATCGACCCCCGGCAGCAACCGCTCGGTCGCCTCGACCACCGTCACCTTGCTGCCCAGGGCAGCGGCGATGGCGGCGAATTCGACCCCGATCACCCCGCCACCGACGATGAGCAACCGCTCGGGCAGCGCCTCAAGATCGAACAGATCGCGGTTGGTGATCCCCGCCAAACCGGAGATCTCGGCGGGGCGCGAACCGGTGGCGATGACGATGTGGCGGGCCGCAATCCGCCGCTCGCCGTCGATGCTTACCAGGTGTGGCCCCTCAATCCGCCCCCAGCCACCCATCGTCTCGACTCCGGCATCCTTGAGCAGCCGCTCGATCCCCATGCGCGAGCTCTTCACCACCCGTTGCACATGCCCCTTGGCCTTGCCCCAGTCGAGCTGCGCCGCCCCGAGGTTCACCCCAAGCCGGGCCGCCCCCTGGGGCGCCTTCATCATCTTGGCGACCGCGTGCAGCGCCTTGGTTGGGATGCAGCCCCAGTTGGTGCACTCCCCCCCCAGCGCCCCCGCCTCGATCAGCGCCGTCTTCAGACCGCGCCGGGCCGCCTCCACGGCGCAAACATAGCCGCCGGGACCGCCGCCGATCACCACCACATCGAATTCGAACCCGCTCATCGCCGCATCACCCATTCGTCGCTTGCGTACTTTTTTAGCAAATCGGGAATTCTTTTTTGTTCGTCCGCCGTTAAGGAAGCGGGGGTGAGGGTGAGATCCAAAGCCTCGACAAATCCCGCTTGCATCGCCGCCGCCGCTTCACCGAAGCCGACCTCCCGTCCCAGAATTTGCTCGGCTGAGGTTACCCTTTGTCGTACATCCCGGATCAGTTTGCCCCGCATCTTCTCGTCGGCCACTTGGAGCAACCGGAACATCCGCTCCACGTCGACCCCGAGTAAAACGGTGCCGTGTTGCAACAGCCCCCCGTGTTTGCGGGTTTGAGCCTGACCGCCGAGTTTTTGTGGAATGTCGTTCGCCGTAACCACGTCGTTGAGGGGGGCAAAGCGGGCCGCGATGCCCAACTTTGCCAGCCCCGCCACGACGCCTGTGCAGATCCTTTCGTAGCTCTCCAGAATCGTCCCCGCCCCCAGGGGATGCCCGGCGGGGAGGACCAACGAGTAGGTCAGCTCGGCGTCGTGAAAGACCGCTCCACCGCCGGTGATGCGACGAACGACCGTCACCCCCTCGCTACGGCAGGCGGTCAGGTCGAGCTCGTCCCCCGCCGATTGAAAATAGCCCAGACTCACCGCCGCCGGGGACCAGGCGTAGAGGCGCAGGGTCGGAATCGCCTCCACCCCCCCCAGCAAAATTGCCTCGTCGACCGCCATGTTGCGGGCGGCGGGCTGGGGGCCATCGACGATCAGCCGCAGCTCATTCGCCATGGCCCGCCTCCTGAATCCCCTTCTCGATGGCCGCTTTCAGGTCGTCGGGGGTGATGCCAAACCATTGGGCCGGATGACTCTGCACTGCCGAGTCGAGCATTTCGCCCACCGCTCGCTTGGTGGCAGGGCCTCCTAAAAAAACGGCCTCGATCGCCTCCAAAGCCTCTTCGGGGTGGATGAAAAAGTCGCCCTCGACCCGCAGCCGAGCGATGCGTCCCCCCTCCAGGCGCAGCTTGACCCGGAAGAGTTTGCCGCCGGGGGGTTTTTCGGTGATGAGGATTTCAGGCATGAGGCAGGCTCGATTGATCTGTGGAAACAATTCGGCATCGGGTGGATTCCGGGTTGCCTTTGGCGCCCCGGAATGACGCGAAGGGTGGGCGGCGTTGCGGCGTAGGGTGCATCCACCAACCGCCCTCACCCCGACCCCCGCTCATCCCGATTGGGAACCCAAGGCCCATCTGTCGGGGGTTCACCCACCGCTGGTTTGGTGGATGCGCTGCGTTTATCCACCCTACGAACTGCTTCTTACGGTTTTCCTTTTTGAACATGACCGCGCAACCGCCCCTCACCCCGACCCCCTCCCCGTGAAGGGCGAGGGGGATTTCTCTTGGATGGCTTGCAGCCCCGCCCGGTCGGCCCGAAAGCTGGAGCGCACCAACGGCCCCGCCTCGACGAAACCGATTCCGGCGGCCTGAGCCGCCTCGGCCAGCGCGTCGAATTCGGCTTGGCTCAGATGGCGTACCACCGGCAGGCTTGTCTTGCTCGGTTGCAGGTACTGCCCCAACGCCAGGATGGAGACCCCCGCCTCGACCAGCCGCCCGAAGAGCGCCACCACCTCGCGGCGCTCCTCCCCCAACCCCAGCATCAGCGCCGTCTTGACCGGAATTGCGGGGGCGGCTTGGTGGAAGTCGGCCAGCAGATTGAGCGAGGTGGCGACGTTTCCGACCCGGATGCCGGGGTAGAGGCGGGGAATCGTTTCGATGTTGTGCGAAAAGACATCGGGGGGATGGCGCAGCAGGATTTCGATGGCGCCAGGCTTACCGGCGAAATCGGGGGTCAGGATCTCGATCTTGCAGCCGGGGGCGTGATGGCGGATTGCCGCGACGGTCGCGGCGAAGTGGCCCGCCAAACCGTCGGGCAGGTCGTCCCGGTTGACCGAGGTCAGGACGACGTAGGTCAGCCCCAGCTCCCCCAACAGCCGCCCGATGCGTTGCGGTTCATCGCCATCAAGCGGCTCCAGCTCGCCGTAGCCGACCGAGCAATAGGGGCAGTTTCGGGAGCAGCGGGGACCGCCGATCATGAAGGTGGCGACTTTGTGGGACCAGCACTCCCCCATGTTGGGGCAGTTGGCCTCGGCGCAGACGGTGTTGAGGTTGTGCTCCTGCAACCGGCGGCGCAGCCAAAAAAACTCGGGGCTGGAGGGCAGGGGGACGACGGTGCGGACGTGCGGCCTGCTGCCCATCAAAATTGGCTTTCGAATTCAAACCGCTCCGAACCAAACAAATCGCGACACACATCGACCACGCCAGCGTCGTACTTCACCCCCCGCCCCGTGCGGATCTCCTCCATCGCCTCTTCCAGGGTTTTGGCGGGGCGGTAGGGACGATAAGAGAGCATTGCCTCGACCACATCGGCAACCCCGACGATGCGGGCCTCCAAACCGATCTGCCCCCCCTGCAAACCCAAGGGGTAGCCCGAGCCGTCGAGCCTCTCGTGGTGATGGTGGACCATCTCGGCCACCGGCCAGGGGAAGGAGATGTCGCCCAGGATCTCCTGTCCCACTCCGGTATGGGTCTTAATGACCTCGAACTCGATGGGACTCAGGGTCGAGGGTTTGGTCAGCAGTTCGGCGGGGATGGTGATCTTGCCGATGTCGTGGATGGCGGCTCCCAAACGGACCCCCTCGACCCGGTCGGGATCGAGCCCCAGCCCCCAGGCAAGCGCCTCGGCGAGCTGGGCGACCCGGCGTTGATGCCCGGCGGTGTAGGGATCGCGGGCCTCCACCGCCTTGGCGATGGCGTGGACCGTCCCTGACAGCGCCTCGCGTAGCCTTTGGTTGCTTTCACGCAGCGCCTGCCGGTCGCTCAGCTGTTGCCGCCGCCCCTCCCCCTCGGCCAGGGCACGGCGGATCACCGGCCCCAGACGCAGCGCCTCTTGGGTTGCAACGAAGTCGTAGGCACCCCGGTGCATCAACTCCACCGCAGTGGTCAGGTCGAGATCCTCCGACATCACCACCACGGGCAGGTCGCCCTGGGGGCTGCTTTGCACCACCTCCAGGGCGGATGCGGCTGAAAACCGGGGCAACTGCGCAGCCACCACCGCCAGATCGAAGCGCTGCACCTTCAGCTGCGCCGCCAAGGTTGCAGCCTCTTCGACCCGCTCGATTTCGGGACGAAATCCCGCCTGCCTCAGCTCGGAGTCGAGCTGCGCCACCACGTCGTCCGAAGGGGCGATGGCCAACACATGCAATGACCCCATGACTTGGGTGCCTCACAAAAAAGGGGATCAGTCCCCGTGTTTGAGCGCCGGCTTACGGGCCGCCGCCACTTCGTCGAAACGGCTGACTGCGGTGGTGACCGGGGCGCGGTGGAGCAGGTCTGGGTCAGAGGCCGCCTCTTGCAGCACCGCCTCCATCGCCGCCACGAAGGCGTCGAGCGCCTCCAGCGCTTCGGTCTCGGTCGGCTCGATCATCAGAGCCCCCGACACATTGATGGGGAAGTAGACGGTGGGGGGATGAACCCCGTAGTCGATCAACCGCTTGGCGATGTCGAGGGTTTTGATGCCGTTGGGGACCCCCTCGTCGTTGAGGACGAACTCGTGCTGACAGACCCGGTTGTAGGGGAGGTTGAAATTCGTTTGCAGCCGAACCCGCAGGTAGTTGGCGTTGAGCACCGCCTGCCGCCCGATCTGGGCGACCCCCTCTTCCCCCAAAGCGCTCAGATAGGCGTAGGCCCGTATCAACATGCCGAAGTGGCCGAAGAACCCCTTCATTCTTCCCAGGGTGTGGGGGTGTCCCTCCTCGGCTTGCATGACGAAGCGGTCGCCCAGGTTGACGACCCGCGGCACCGGCAGATACCCCTCAAGTTTTGCCACCACCCCGACCGGGCCGGAGCCGGGACCGCCGCCGCCGTGGGGGGTCGAGAAGGACTTGTGCAGGTTGAGGTGGACGATGTCGAACCCCATGTCGGCAATGCGGGCCACCCCGAGCACCGCGTTGGCGTTGGCGCCGTCGCAATAAAACAGGGCGCCGCGCTCGTGCAGAATCTGGGCGATCACCCCGATGCGCCGGTCGAACAGCCCCAGGGTGTTGGGGTTGGTGAGCATCAGCCCCACGGTGGTCTCGTCGACCAACGCCGCGAGCGCGGCCAGGTCGACCTCGCCGTGTTCGTCCGACGGCACCGTCTTGACGTCGAAACCGCAAAAGGCGGCGGTGGCCGGATTGGTGCCGTGGGCCGAGTCGGGGATGAGGATCGTGCGCCGCTGGGTTTGCCCCAGGGCGTCGAAGTGGGCCTTCATGATCATCACCCCGGTCAGCTCACCGTGGGCACCGGCTGCCGGTTGCAGGGTGAAGGCGGCCATGCCGGTGACGGCGCACAGCTGTTGTTCGAGCTCCCACATCAACCGCAGCGCCCCTTGTGTCGATTCGCTCGGGGTGGCGGGATGGAGATCGGCAAAGCCGGGCAGAGCGGCGCCGTCCTCATTAATGCGGGGGTTGTACTTCATGGTGCACGACCCCAGCGGATAAAAGCCGTTGTCGACCCCGAAGTTGAGGGTTGAAAGGTTGGTGTAATGGGCCACCACGTCCCGCTCCCCCATCTCGGGCAGCGACAGGCTCTCGCGGGTCAGTTCGACCGGCAGCGTCGCAGCGGGAACCTCAAGCTCGGGCAGGAAGAAGCCGGTGCGGCCCGGCACGCTGCGGTCATAGACGGTTTTCATGCCATGCCCCCTTTCAAGGCCGCGGTCAAGGCGGTGGCCAAGGCATCGCACTCAGCCTTGGTGTTGTTTTCGGTGGCGCACAGCAGCAATCCATCCTTGAACTCGGGGTAGTCGTCGCCGGTGGTCACCCCGGCCAGAAAACCTTGCGCCGCCAGTAGGTGGCGCACCTTGCCCGGATCGGGCACCTGTACCGCGAATTCGTTGTAGGTCGGCCCTTCGAAGAGCGCCCCAATACCGGGAATCGCGGTCACCTGGGTCTTGAGGTATTCGCTCATGGCGTGGCTTTGGCGTGCCACCGTCTGGAGTTGCGGCCCGACCAGGCTCAGATAAATCGTGGCGATCAGGGCGTTGAGCCCCTGGTTGGTGCAGATGTTCGAGGTCGCCTTGTCGCGGCGGATGTGCTGCTCGCGTGCTTGCAAGGTCAACACAAAGCCGTCGCGCCCCTGGGCATCCTTGGCCCGCCCGACCAGACGGCCCGGAATCTTGCGCATCAGCGGGGTTTTGACCGCCAGCAGCCCCAAATGGGGGCCGCCGAACTGCATCGGAATCCCGAAAGCCTGCCCCTCCCCGACGAAGATGTCGCTCCCCTGCTCCCCCGGCGTTTTGAGCAGACCGAGCGCGGAACCCTCGACGACGCAGGCCACCGCGAACGCGCCCGCCGCATGGGCCAACTCGGCGGCAGCCTGAAACCCCTCGATCCGCCCGAAGTAGTTGGGGGACTGGGTGATGAGGGCGGCGGTGTCGCCGTCGCAGTGGGCCCGCTCAAGATCGGTGATGCCGTCGGCGCTGAGCGGCACCTCCACCAGCTCGATTCCCGCCGCATTCATGTAGGTCGCCACCACCTTGCGGTAGTCGGGATGGACACCGCGCGAAATCAGAATTTTTTTGCGGTTCTTGGCCCGCACCGCCATCAACGCCGCCTCGGCCAGGGCGGAGGCGCCGTCATACATCGAGGCGTTGGCCACATCCATGCCGCTCAAACGACAAACGTGACTCTGAAATTCGAAGATGGCGGCCAGCGTCCCTTGAGCGATCTCGGGCTGGTAGGGGGTGTAGGCGGTGAGGAATTCCCCCCGCCCGACCAGATGGGGGATCACGGCGGGGCGGTAGTGGCAATAGGCCCCCGCCCCGGCAAAGCAGACCAGCCGTTCGTTGGCGACGGCCAGGGTGTGCAGAAGCCGCAGCAACTCCGGTTCGCTTAAACCCCGAGGGAGCCCCAGCCCCCCCTTGAGCCGCATCGCCTCAGGGATGTCGGCAAAGAGTTCATCAACCGTTTCAACCCCGATGGCGGCGAGCATCTGCGCCTGCTGCTCGGGGGTGTTCAGGGTGTAGTGCATGGGGGCCTCGGAAGGGGGGGGAAACGGGGTCGGACGGTCGCGCCAGGGGCGGAAAGGCATCGCGGCGAGGGCGCCGCTCCTACAAGTTTTTTGGATTGCTGGATTGCGGAGGGATTACCCCCCGGCCACCAACGCCTCGTAGGCCGCCGCGTCCAGCAAGCCGTCGAGCTGAGCGGCGTCGCTGAGCTCCAGCTTGAAAATCCACCCCTGCCCGAAGGGGTCTTGATTGAGCAGCTCGGGGGCGCCGTCGAGCGCTTGGTTGACCGCGACGATGGTGCCGTCGGCTGGGGCGTAGACCGGGCTGGAGGCCTTGACCGAATCGATCATGCAGACCTCTTGCCCCTTGGTCACATTCATCCCCTCGGCGGGAAGCTCGACGAAGACGATGTCGGTGAGCAGCTCCTGGGCGTGGTCGGTGATGCCGACGCGCCCGTCGGCGGCGATCCATTCGTGTTGATCGGTGTAACGCAGGTGGGTCGGGTTGGACATGGAGGCCTCGATTATTCGGTATGGATGTAGGGTGGATAAGCGCAGCGCATCCACCAGCAGGGGGCAGCATCGAGCAAGAGCGCCGGTTTCGGCGCAGACGCTCCCTCAAACGGGCTTCACATCAAGCAAGGGTGCAGTTTCTGGGCAAAAGGTGGATGCGCTGCGCTTATCCACCCCATCGATTCACCCTACGGTTGCTGCTCACCCTGACGATAGGTGTACAAGGGTCGTTTCATCACCTTGGCCGCCACGGCGCGACCGCGAATGTCGATGGCGATGGGGGCGCC
The DNA here is from genome assembly GCA_001872725.1 of Proteobacteria bacterium CG1_02_64_396. Lineage (NCBI taxonomy): Bacteria > Pseudomonadati > Pseudomonadota > Proteobacteria bacterium CG1_02_64_396. The sequence continues at coordinate 12,437 of MNWR01000039.1, forward strand.
AACCTCGGGGGGGGAGCCATCGAGCAGCGCCAGGCCGATCCCCGCCTCGAAGGTGGGGCTGAAGGTGCCAGAGGTGACGATCCCAGCAGGCTTGCCCTCGATCAACACCGGACAGCCGTCGCGGGGAACCCCCCGTTCGGTGAGTTGGAAGGCGATCATGTGCCGCCGCGCCGGGTTTTCTTTTTGGGCCAGCAAAGCCTCGCGCCCGACGAAATCCCCCTTATCGAAGCGGACCGCAAAGCCGATCCCCGCCTCGATGGGTGAGATCGTGTCGCTGAGCTCATGGCCATAAAGGGAATAACAGGCCTCCAGGCGCAGCACGTCCCGCGCCCCCAGCCCCGCCGGAATCAACCCCGACGGCGCCCCCGCTTCGAGCAGGGCGTCCCACAACGCGGTCGCCTCCTCGCTGGCGCAATAGAGCTCGAAGCCATCCTCGCCGGTGTAGCCGGTGCGCGACAGCGCCACCCGAAAACCGGCCACCACCCCGTGGCCGAATTCGAAGCGGCCCAGCTCGTCGAGGTCGAAATCGATCAGGTTTTGCAGGATCGCCTGCGACTTCGGCCCTTGCAGATCGAGCTTGGCGGTGGCGTCGGACAGGTCGATCAGATCGGCCTCGGCCTGCCCAATGTGGGATGCAATCCAGGCGAAGTCCTTCTCACAGTTGGCGGCGTTGACCACCAACATGAAGGCGTTGTCGCTAAAGCGGTAGACGAACAGGTCATCCACCGTTCCGCCCTCCTCGCGGCACAAGGCGGCATAAAAGGCCTTGCCGCTCGGCAACCGGGTCAAATCGTTGGTGATCAGCCGTTGCAGCACCTGCTCGGCATCGGGGCCGCGCAGGTCGAATTCGCCCATGTGGCTGATGTCGTAAAGCGCCGCTGCTTTGCGGGTCGCCTCGACCTCTTGCTTGATTGAGGAATAAACCACCGGCATGGCCCAACCGCCAAAACCGACCATACGGGCACCGAGGGCGACGTGGGCATCGAACAAAGGGGTTTGTTTCAAGGGGGGACTCCATCAAAAACGCCCCCCCGCCCAAAACACCAGGCGGGGGGGGCAAACGATTCGATTACTTACGTTCAGGCCCCAGCCCCAAGAAGGCGTGCAGGGCGGGGCGGCCCGAGGCGCGCCAGATTTTGACCACCTCGAAAACAATCACCGAGGTGAAGGTCGCCATCAACCAGACGAGCGCCGCCTCCAGGGGAAGGTCGGCCCAGGCGCCGATGAAGATCCCCATCATCGCCTCGTGCTGGTAATTCCACCAACCGTAGGGCAACGCCAGACTCGCCTCCCACAACAGGCTGATAAGCAGCAAGATGAAGAAGCTCAGGCTGAAGGCGCGCCAGTTAATGAAGGGGCTGGTCGTCTTGAAAAAGCCCATCGAGGGGATGACCGCAACCGCCAAGACGTAGGCGTAATAACCGGGAAAGCCATCGGGCACATCCGAAAAGAACTTCTTATAGATGATCCCCACCCCCAGCAGCAGCAGACCAATCACCAACGACATGGGGTGAAACACCACCAAACGCTTGATTTTCTGGGAGCGTTCCTCGTAATCGGGGACGTTGTAGGCCAGCAACCAGTATTCGTCGTTGAACACGTAGAGCAGCAGCACAAAAACAAAGGCGGAGAGGTAGAAGATGAATTCTTCGATGGGAATCCCCCCCCCTACCCCCGGAACCTCGATCCCCAGCACCGCATGGGTATTGGGGAACAAAAAGAAGGTGTGGGCAAAGAGCAGGTCGAGCACAAACCCCAGTGGCAGCAGCAACCCCAAGGTGATGCCGAATGCCCCCTTTTGAAAAGGAAGGTGGGGATGGCGAAACAACCAGACCAACAGCGCCCCGATGGGGATGATGAACAGCACCAGCGACCAGGTGTACCCCAGCGGGGAGGGGTTGTCGCTGGTCGGCACCAATTGGTTGGGATGCTCGACCGTATCGAGGGTGATCCAGGTGGCCAGGGCGATTACGGCGATCATAACCAGCACCGTTAATGCCGATTTCTGTTGCGTCTCCATCTCTTCTTCCTCCCCTTTGGGTTTATGGGCCGGGTTGCACCCCACCTGCGGGGTTGTCGCCCGGTGCACTGCATGGTTTGATGGTGCCTCAATTCGGTCGCACGGTCGCCAGGGGCTTCCCCTGACCCCCACCTCCAACGAGTCTCCCCATGGACACCAGAGCCATCCCCTTTGCCGTCGCCTTGTGCCTTCCCCTGCTGGGGACGACCCACGCGCTGGCCGACGACGCCCCCCTTGTGGTGGCCATGGACGACCAGGCCGAATTTCAAAGCCTGCTCAACATTCTGGAAGAACAAACCGAAATCGCCACCAAAACAAAACTCAATGCCGACTACGTTCCCGGCATGGTGACGGTGCTGCACGGAATCACCCTTGAAAGCGGCGGGGTTAACTCGGTTTGGGAGGCGCTGCGCCGGGTTCCCGGCTTCTACACCAGCCGGGATCGCACCGGGAATCTCGTTGCGGTCGTGCGCGGTTCGGGGGGGCTGTTCGCCTCGGGCAACCTTAAGGTGTTGCTCGACGGCATCGCCATGAACGAGTCCTCAGCCGCCAGTGCCGATTTGGTTTTCAGCCTGCCCATCGAGCAGGTTGAGCGGATCGAGGTTATCCGCGGCCCCGGCTCGGTGGTCCACGGCGAATTCGCCTACTCCGGAGTGGTTAATGTTGTCACCCGTAAAGAGGGGACTCGCGCCTTCGCGGGCATCGGACAGGGTAACAGTCGGCGGGGAGGGCTACTCGCCTCCTGGCAGAATCCCGAACAAGACAGCTTCCTCAGCCTCAACATGGCCGGTTCGATCATCCCGCGTGGCGATACCCAGATCGGCAACGACTGGCTTCATGCGGCGGGGATGTCGGTGTTGTCCAACGCCCCCGGCACCCTGCTCGACGGCAAGCACGAGGGGGCGATCATCCTCAACGGCGGTTACCGCGATTTAACCCTAACCGCCCACTGGACCCAGGATGCTCGGGACGACTTCGCCGGTAAAAGTTACCTGCTCCCCCCCGCCCAAGATGGTTTGGCTTCGCGCTCCACCAATCTGGGGGTGCAGATGGAGTACCAACACGATGTTTCGGCCTCCCTACAAACCAAGACAATGGTAGGGCTGCGCGATTACAGCAATTGGTACGACGCCTACTTCTACCCCGCCGGTATGCCGTGGCCGGTCGCCCCAGGCGCCCTCATCGTTGATACCCGCGCCCAAGGGTATTACAGCGAGCGGGAATGGCGGGCCGAGGGCGATCTGACCTGGAACCCCGACGATCAGAACACCGCCCTATTGTCGCTTTCGGCCTCCCGCATCGATGTGGTCGATTCCTGGATGGACACCACCGTCGACCGGCTCGCCCAGCCCCCCCTTGCCGCCCCGACCCACTTCACCAGCGGCGTTCAGGTCCCCATTGATGCCGCCCAAGGGCGCACGGTCTTGGGGATCACCCTTCAAGAGGAGTACCGCCCCAGCGAGGCGATGACCTTGACCGGGGGGGTGCGCTACGACCGGTTTTCGGATGTAGGGGGGAGCGTGAATCCCCGCTTTGCCGCCGTGTGGCGTTTGGATCGCAGCAACATCCTCAAGGTGCAGTACGCCGAGGCCTTCCGCCCCCCCACCTTTTTAGAACTGCACAACGGGATCGACGTTAAGCCGGAGACCATCGCCTCCATCGAGATCGGCTACATCCACCGTGGCAGCAATACCACCGAGCGGGTGACCCTGTTCCAAAACGACTACCGCGATCTCATCCTCGAAAACAGCGTGTTCCAGTTCCACAACGCCCAAACCGCACGTGCTCAAGGGATCGAGGTCGAGGAGGAGGTCACGCTGGGGACCAGTTGGATCGGCAAGGGGAACGTGTCGTACCTGACCACCCGCGACCGGGCGACCGGGGCGGCCATTGCCGGCACCACCCCTTGGCTGGGCAACCTGATCGTCACCTACACCCCGGTCAGCGGCGACAGCCTTGAGTTGAGTCTGCATTACGTCGGCACCCGCTACCGCGAAACCGGGGACAGCCGAGCCAAACTGGGGGCCGAGACCACCGCCGACCTGAGCGGGGTCTGGAGTCCCGACCTGTTGCCCGAACTATCGCTCTCGGGGACGGTGCGCAACCTCTTCAATGTCGACACCCACATTCCCGCCATGCTGACCCCCCCCGCCCAGGGCAGTTTGCCGGGGTATCCCAACGATTTGCCCGGCTCCAAACGGAGCTGGTGGTTGAAACTGGCTTACACGCTGTAAAACGGGAGAGGGTGGATTCACCGCCCCCACAGGAACGAAAGGAGCACATCATGTTGGGCACGATGCCTTTGGAACAGGCCCATATTCTGATCGTCGACGACGACCCCATCGTTGCAGTGGTGTTGAGCGAAACCCTGGGCACTGCCGGTTTCACCCACATCACCACCCTACTCGATCCCCGGCAGGTGGTTGCCCGGCTGCAACAGGAGCGGGTCGATCTGATTATTCTCGATTTAGAGATGCCCCATCTGAATGGATTTCAACTGATGGCAGCCATCACCACCCTCAACATCGACCCCCCGATTCCCCTATTGGTCGAGACGGTCCATGCCGACAGAACCACCCGCTTGAAGGCGCTGGACAGCGGCGCCAGCGATTTCGTCAGCAAACCGGTCGACGCCTCGGAATTGCGCATGCGGGTGAAAAACCTGCTGCGCGGCCATCTGTTTCATCTGGCCCTGCTGCAAACCAACCAAGATCTTGAGGAGCGGGTTCGGGTCCGCACCCACGAGATCGAGATAACCCAACTTGAGATCATCCAACGTTTGGGCAAGGCGGCGGAGTTTCGCGACAACGAAACCGGCAACCACATTCTGCGCATGAGCCATTACACCCGGATCTTGAGTGAGGCGTTGGGGGAGCCATTCGAATATACCCAGCGACTGTTTCAGGCCAGCCCCATGCACGATGTCGGCAAGATCGGCATTCCCGACGACATCCTGTTTAAACCGGGGGAACTCAGTCCCGAGGAGTGGCGGATCATGCGCACCCACCCCAACATCGGGGCCCAGCTTCTCTCGGGCCATTCCTCCCCCCTGCTTGAAATGGCCCAGGAGATCGCCCTAACCCACCACGAAAAATGGGACGGCAGCGGCTACCCCCAGGGGCTCAAGGGGGAGCAGATTCCCCTGTCGGGACGGATCGTGGCGCTGGCCGATGTCTTCGACGCCCTGACCTCGTCCCGCCCCTATAAGGGAGCGTGGCCCTTCAGCGAGGCCCTCGCCTACATCGAACGTCAGAAGGGGCACCACTTTGATGCCGCCTTGGTGGCCCTGCTGCCGGGGGTCATCGACGCCTTCGCCAAGGTTCATGCCCAATTCACGGACATCCCCCGGCAGCCGCTGGGAGGCATTCACTAACATGGGGCGACGACGCTTTCATTTAACCTTGCTGGCCTTTGGCGTTGCTGCGGCGCAGGTGCTGTTTGTGCAGTTCGGTTCCTGCCTAAGCGCCGACGAGCAAGAGCACCGGATGATCTCCCTGGGGCTGAAGCTCTTCCTCCCCTTTTTGGGCGCCGATGAAGATCTCGCCGCCAAAACCGCCCCCGACGGCAACCTCCCTGTGGTGGTGGTCTACATGAGCGATGTCCGCCAAGCGACCGAGATGGCGCAGCGGCTGGCTCAGACCGAAACCCTCAAAGGGATCCCCCTGAAGATCATCACCCAGTCGCTCGACGACCTACTGGAATCCCCAGCCCCCTACCCTGCCGGGGTTTTCCTGGCCGAACGGTTCGGTTTCGATCTTCCGAACCTCGCCCACTGGGGGATCGAGCACCGGGTATTGACCTTTTCTCCCTTCTCCGGCGATGTCGAGGGGGGGATTCTCGGGGGGGTGCTGGTCACCGACCGGATCCTTCCCTACGTCAACATGCAGACACTCAAGCGCAGCGGCATCCACTTGAAACCCTTCTTTTTAAAAATCGCCGCCCGCTATGAGTAAAGATTCCCTGCTGAAACGCTTTGCCCTCATGTTGGAGGGGGGGACCACCCCCTGGTTTGTCGCCCTCATCCTCGGAATCGTCACCATCACAGTGTTCTACTGGTCGCTGGCGCTCGAACCCCGCCTCAATGACGAGGCCCGTAACAACGCCGGCGCCCTGGCGCAAGCTCAGGCCCACACCCTGGCTGCCGCCCTCTCCCGCATCGACGCCCCCCCCACCGCCCGACAAATCACCGAGGCGATGGACGAAATCCTGGTGTTGACCGACACCCACACCCGGAGCCCCTTCATTTTGGGGGTGACCCTAGAGGTCGATTACGACGTCGTCCCCGTCCCGAGAGGGAGTCTCGACCTGAGCGAGGGGGTCACCGACTGCCCCACCTGCTTCGTCAGCGAGGTACCGCTGTTTGCCAAGGATCGCCCCGAACTGTTGGGACTGGCCCGCATTTACGCCAACAACGCCTTTTTCGAGCGGCTGAAACACGAGGTCGCACGCAGCCTGACCATCGGCACCGGGGCGATGCTGGTCATCACCTTTGCCGTCTGGATCGCCGTGGCGGGATTCCTGCGCCGCATCCGCGAAAGTGAAGCCAACGTGCGCAACATCTTCGAGGCTGCCCCCTTTCCGGTGCTGCTGGCCCGCGCCTGGGATGAGCGGGTATTGCGTATGAATCAGGCAGCCAGTGCCTTCTTCGAGATCGAGGGGGAACCTCCTTCCGGCCTCACCCTTTCCACCCTGCTGGGCCCCTCCCCCGCTCAGCAAACCCTGGCCTCCGCCCTGGCCAAGGGACGCCCCCTGCCGCAACGGGAGCTGGCCCTACCCGACCACGACGGACGACCCCGTTGGGTCATCGCCTCGGCGTTGCCTGGGCAATATTTCGGCGACCGGGCTCATGTGGTGGGCATTGCCGATATTTCGCAGCTCAAGCAGATTCAACAGGCGCTCGAAAAAGCAAAACTTGAGGCCGAGTCGGCGGCCCAGGCCAAAAGCGAATTCCTGGCAACCATGAGCCACGAGATCCGCACCCCGATGAACGGCATTTTGGGCATGGTGCAACTGCTCGAAGAGACCCCGCTCAGCCCCCAGCAAACGAAGTACCTGCAACTGGTTGCCAAGTCGGGCGACGCCCTGCTGGTGATCCTCAACGACATCCTCGACATCTCCAAAATCGAGGCGGGCAAGCTGATCCTGGAATCCCAACCTTTTGAATTCCGGGAATTCCTCGAAAGCATCGTTCAGCTCATGGCTTTTCGTGCCTCTGAAAAGGGGTTGTTGTTGGCGCTCGATACCGACCCCGAATTACCCCCGTTTGTCCAGGGCGACGCCACCCGGCTGCGCCAAGTGCTGCTCAACCTGATCGGCAACGCATTGAAGTTCACCGAACACGGTCGGGTCACGGTTCAAGCCCGCGCTACGGCGCTGCCGGGGGGACTTCGGGCCGATTTTGCGGTCATCGACACCGGGATCGGCATCGCCGACGAGGCGCTCCCGCATCTGTTCGACAAGTTCACCCAGGCCGATTCAAGCATCGCCCGCACCCATGGCGGCAGTGGGCTGGGGCTGGCGATCTGCAAACGGCTGGTGGAGGCGATGGGGGGGGAGATCGAGGTCGAAAGCCGGGTGGGCGAGGGGAGCACCTTCCACTTCTGGGTCACCCTACGTAACGCCTCCCAGGAAGACCTGGCGGCACTTCATCCGCCGCGCCAATCCAACCCAACCCGCGTGGTCGGACAGGCCCGGGTATTGATGGCCGACGATGTCGAAATCAACCGGATGACCACCGCCACCTTCCTAACCCAACGGGGGCATCGGGTCACCGAAGTGCTCAACGGCCGCGAGGCGCTGGATGCCTTCGCGCAGCAGCCCTTCGACGTGGTGCTGATGGATCTACACATGCCGGTAATGGACGGGGAGGAGGCGACCCAGCGCATCCGCGATTGGGAGAACAGCCATCCCGCCGAGGGGCGCCCCCCCCGCACCCCCATCATCGGGCTGACCGCCGACATCACCGCCGAGGGAATGCGGCGCTGCCTGCACGCCGGGATGGACGCGGTCCTCTCCAAACCGGTGCAGTTCAAAGAGCTGGAACAGTTGCTCAACCGGATTCAATCCAGCGACGGCATGGCCGAGCTGCATCGGGAACTCAGCGTCGCCATCGGGGATGAGGAGGAGGCTGCGGCTGAAGGGGAAAGGGATGTGCTCGATGTGCGCATGCTCGAAAAATGGCGCAATGAGCTGGGGGTCGAGGGGATGAACCGGCTGTTCGACGCCTTCTTTCAAACCGTGCCGGAGCGGGTTGACGACATCAAGGTCGCCTGGGCTCGTCAAGATCTAAGCATGCTGCGCCAAGAGGCCCATGCCCTTAAAGGGGGGGTGGCGGTGATGGGGTTGACCGCCCTGAACCGGCTGGCCGCCGACCTCGAAACCGCAGCGCGCGAGGAGCGTCGCGACGACCTGCCCCCCTTGATGAATCGACTCGATGGGTTGGTGACTCAGTCAATGGAGGCCGTACGAGGGCAGGCCGAAGTTATCAAGGCAGGCCCCGGTTAACCCCCCCCGAGGAGGGCCTCCGATCACGATGTGTGGTCGCCCCCCCCTTTTTTTCAAACGTGCTCGCGGGTTTTATGGAACTCGATCTCGGGCCACTGCTTGATGACGGTGTCGAGCTGCCAACGGTTGTCGGCCAAGTAGGTGAGCTGACCGGCGCTGTCGAGCGCTAGGTTGTTGCGGTTGCGGGCCTCAAATTCACTCAGCTTCTTTTTGTCGGAGCAGGTGATCCAACGGGCGGTGAAATACCCCACCGGCTCGTAGGTGGCGTCGACCCAGTATTCGTCTTTCAACCGCGCCATGGTGACGTCGAACTGCAACACCCCCACCGCACCAAGCACCGTATCGGCCCCAATCAGCGGACGAAAGACCTGCACCGCCCCCTCCTCTGAAAGCTGCACCAACCCCTTTTGCAGTTGCTTGCTCTTGAGCGGATCGCGCAACACCACCCGTTTGAATTGCTCGGGGGCGAAGCTGGGGATGCCGGTAAAACGCAGCTCCTCCCCCTCGGTGAAGGTGTCTCCGATCTTGATCGTGCCGTGGTTGTGGATGCCGATGATGTCGCCGGGGTAGGCCTCTTCGATATTTTCCCGATCTTGGGCCATGAAGATGGTGGCGTTGGCGATGGTCAACGGCTTGCCCAGACGCAGATGTTTGACCTTCATGCCCCGGGTGAACTTGCCCGAGCAGATGCGAAAAAACGCGATCCGGTCACGATGGGCCTTGTCCATGTTCGCCTGAATCTTGAAGACGAAGCCCGAGAACGCCTCCTCGCTCGGCTCGACCATGCGGGTTTCGGTGGCGCGGGGGCCTGGGGGGGGCGCCAGGTCGATCACCGCGTCGAGCAGCTCTTTCACCCCGAAGTTGTTGATGGCGCTGCCGAAGAAAACCGGGGTCTGGTTGCCGCGCAGAAAATGCTCCATATCGAAGGGGTTGGCCGCCCCCTCGATCAGCTCGATCTCGTCGCGCAGCTCCCCCGCTTGGGTTCCCAAAATCTCATCCAGGCGCGGATCTTCTAGCCCCTTGATGGTCACGACCTCGAAATCCCGAGTTTTAGCGCCGGGGGTGAAGAGGTTGAGTTCGCGCCGGTAGAGGTCGTAGACCCCTTTGAAGCGCTTGCCCATGCCGATGGGCCAGGTCATGGGGGTGCACTCGATTTGCAGCTTGTCTTCGATCTCGGAGAACAGATCGAGGGGCTCGCGCCCCTCCCGGTCGAGCTTGTTGATGAAGGTGACGATGGGGGTGTTGCGCAGACGGCAGACCTCCATGAGTTTCTCGGTCTGCGGCTCCACCCCCTTGGCCGAGTCGATCAGCATCAAGGCCGAATCGACGGCGGTCAGCACCCGGTAGGTGTCTTCCGAGAAGTCCTGGTGACCGGGGGTGTCGAGCAGGTTCACCTCGAAGTCGCGGTAGTCGAATTTCATCACCGACGAGGCGACCGAAATCCCGCGCTCCTTCTCGATGGCCATCCAGTCAGAGGTGGCGCTGCGCCCATCCCGCTTGGCCTTGACCGCCCCCGCCATCTGAATCGCCCCCCCGAACATCAGGATCTTCTCGGTCAGGGTCGTCTTACCGGCGTCGGGATGACTGATGATGCCGAAGGTGCGGCGGCGCTCGACTTCACGCTGCAAATGACTGCTCACAGGGGGACTCCGGGGGATGCTGGAGGGGAAATTCGGTGTTTTGCGGTAGGAGCGCCGCCCCGGCGCGATCACCACCCGATGAGATAACCGGGTTGATCGCATCGCGCCGAGGGCGGCGCTCCTACCAAAGTTACCGCTATCGCTTACGCGGCGACCGGCCCGGTCTGCCCCTGAATCTCGTCGGCCACCTGCTTGATCGAATTGTCTTCGTTGACGTAGACCAGGCTGGGGTGATGGCTTTGGGCCTCGGCCTCTTCCATGCGCACGTAGGCGCAGATGATGAGCAGATCGCCGGGGGCGACCCGGCGGGCGGCGGCGCCGTTGACCCCGATGGTCCCGGTGCCGCGCGGCCCCTTGATGGCGTAGGTCGAAAACCGCTCGCCGTTGTTGACGTTGTAGATGTCGACCTCCTGGAAGGGAAGGATCCCGCTGGCATCGAGCAGATCCTGATCGATGGCGATCGAGCCCTCGTAGTGCAGGTCGGCGTGGGTCACGGTGGCGCGGTGAATCTTGGCCATGAGCATGTTGCGTTGCATCGGCGTCTCCCGGTTAGGCGGCGTGCGATGGGTGGAACGGCTTCAAACCGAGGAGGCTACGGTTTGCTCTCGATCCACATCGTGAAAAGGAAAACAGCTAAAAACGATTACTTGGTCAATAGCGGCAGGTTGTCGATCAACCGCGCCCCCCCGAGCTTGATGGCGACGAAGACCCGAGCATCGTCCCGCCACGGGTTTTCTTCTCCCAGCAGCGTCAAATCGCCGCCGGAGCGAATCTCCAGATACTCGGGCTCGGGCAGTCCCGCCAAACGCAGGGTTTCCCGCCCTTGCGCCAGCAAGGCCGCAACATCCCGCCCCCCCCTCTTGGCAGCCGATTGCATGGCGCTTAAGCCCTTGAAGAGGCCGGGGGCCAGGCCGCGCGCCTCCTCGTCGAGGTAGCGGTTGCGCGAGCTCAGGGCCAGTCCGTCTTTCTCGCGCACCGTGGGCAAACCGACCATGACGATGCCGAAGTGCAGATCGCCCACCATCGCCCGCAGGATCGCCAACTGCTGCCAATCCTTCTCACCGAAGACGGCGGCATCGGGGCGAACCAGGTGGAAGAGGATCGAGACCACTGTGGTCACGCCGCGAAAATGGCCGGGGCGCTGGGCACCGCAGAGCACGTCGGTCATCCGCTCCGGGATCACCGCCACCGCCAGCCCGTCGCGCCCTTTGGGGTAGATCTCCTCCATGTCGGGCATGAAGACGACGCTGACGCCACTGGCCTGACAGAGGTCGAGATCCTCCTTGGGGGTGCGGGGGTAGCGGTCGAAATCTTCAAAGGGACCGAACTGGGTCGGATTGACAAAAATGCTCAGCACCACCGCGTCGCCATGCCGCTGGGCCTCTTTCACCAGCGCCATGTGACCGGCGTGCAGGTTGCCCATGGTCGGGACCAACGCCACCTTGCCCGCCCCGGCGCGCCAACGGCGCAGTTCGGCGATCGTGCGCAGAATCCTCATGATGCTTGGTGCACCTCATTCACCCAGGCGGCGACCGCCTCGGTCAGCAGAGCAAATCCACCCAATTTCGGGGTGGCGAACGGGGGGGGCGTCTCGGTCAGGCCGACCACGTCATGAAAGACCAACACCTGGCCGTCGCACTGCCGCCCCGCGCCGATCCCAATGGTGGGAATCGCGATGGCGGCGGTCGCCTGGGCCGCAAGCTCGGCGGGGATGTTTTCGAGCACGATCATCACCGCCCCCGCCTCACTCAGCGCCACCGCGTCGGCGACGAGCTGCGCCCCTTCATCCTCAGACTTAGCCTTTTTGCCCCAGCCGTCGCGCCGGGCCGATTGGGGCGATAACCCCAGGTGGCCGACCACCGCCAACCCCCGCTGGGCGAGGTAGGCGACGGTGTCGATCATCGGCCCCGCCCCCTCGATCTTCACCGCGTCGGCCCCCCCTTCGGCGATCAAACGACCGGCGGCGGCAAGCGCCGCATCGGCGCTCCCCTGCCCTACCAAAAAGGGCATGTCGGCAACGATGGGCAGGTTCGAGCAGCGGCGAACGATGGCGGTGTGGTAGACCATCTGGTCGAGGGTGACCGGGCAGGTGTCGCCATACCCCTGGATCACCATCCCCAACGAATCGCCCACCAACAGGCAATCGACCCCGGCGCGGTCTGCAATCCGGGCGCTGGAGGCGTCGTAGGCGGTGAGCATGGCGATGGGCTGGTTTCCACCCTTGCGGGCGAGCAGCTTGGGCAATCCGGGAGCTTTAAGCGGCGTGGTGGTCACATCTGGCCCCTTGGTCGAAACCGCGCATCGGGTCTGCCAAGGGGAGGAGGGGGTAGAGGAGGCTGCGCGCACCTTGCGAGCGTGGGGGCTCACAGGTCAGCGGGGGCCCGATCCTCATGCCTCGTCCCCGGTCGCAGTGGATCCGGGCGTGGCGAAATCAGGTTTTTTCTAAGCGTTTCCCTTCTCGGGTGTCCTGCCAAAACGGTCAGAACCTCGGGGAGGGGACTTCAAGCGGGCGGGATACTCCCCATCCGCCACATCTTTTGCAAGTGATCGTCTTGTAATAAAGCCACCCGCTGGCCGGGATCGAGCTCTGTGATGGCCGCTTGGAGCGAGCCCCCTGTGACTGGGTCGATCCAGTCGGGTTCCACATCCTGGAGGGGGGTCACAACGAAGCCCCGCTCCAAAGTCCGGGGATGGGGCAGAATCAAATCGGGATCGCTGGCGCGTTCGTCTCCGAAGGCGATCAGGTCAAGATCGAGGGTGCGCGGCCCCCAGTGCACCTCACGGGTGCGCCCCAACTCGGTCTCGATGCGCAGCAGCGCCTCCAAGAGCGCCCGCGCCGCCCCCTGCCCGCAGGCGGCAGGCAAAGGGCCACTGGCCACGGCATTGACGAAATCGGGTTGCTCGGGGCCACCCACCGGGGCGGTGGCGTAGAGGCGGGAGCGACGGTCGAGGGGAAAACCCGCCTCGGCCAGCCGGGTGGCTGCTTGATTGAAACGGGCAACCACCTCGGCGGGCCCGCCGAGGTTGCCCCCTAAAGCGACGATGAATCGCAGCATGACTTACCTCCCCTTGCGGCGTGCCGAGCGTACCCGGTAGAGCCGCTCGGTGAAGCCCCCCTCGTTTTCGAAGTTTTGCGCCAGGGTCTTGGTTTGCCGACGAGCAGGGCGGTGGCCACCGCCAGCAGGGTCGGGGCGGCGTTGGCGGCGATTTCTTGGTAGGAGGGTGGGGTTGGGGTGGACGACGGCGCTCGCAAAACCGCACCGTTCGATCGAACACCAATTGCGCGACCTGAAACCCCTTGAGCCCACGGTAGCCCCCATGGGCACCCATCGGCTTTTCGCCCTCCATGGCGGCGCCTCCTCACCAAGTCAGTCCAAAAGTCCCTTCACGGTGTTCACCACGTTGTCGGCGGTAAAACCGAACCGCTCCATGTTTTCATCACCCGGGGCCGAGGCGCCAAAGCGGTCGATGCCGATGCAGGCGCCGCCATCGCCCGCATACTTGTGCCAGCCCAGGGTCACCCCCGCCTCGATGGTCACCCTGGCCGCCACGTCGCGGGGGATGACGCTGTTTTTGTAATCAGCCTCCTGCTCTTCGAAGATCTCGACGCAGGGCAGCGACACCACTCGGGTCGGGATCCCCCCAGCTTCGAGCGCCTCGCGGGCGGCCAACGCCACATGCACCTCGCTGCCGGTGGCGATCAGCACCGCCTGGGGGGCGCTGCTCGCCTCGGCCAGCACGTACCCCCCCTTCTCGGCCCCCTGTACGGCGGCGGCATCGAGGGTCGGCAGGTTCTGGCGGCTCATGATCAGGGCCGAAGGGCGCTGTTGCTTCAGGGTCATCTTCCAGGCGATGGCCGTTTCGTTGGCATCGGCGGGGCGGAAGACCGCCAGATCGGGCATGGCGCGTAGGCTGGCCAGGTGCTCGATCGGCTGATGGGTCGGGCCGTCCTCCCCCACCCCGATGGAGTCGTGGGTCCACACGTAGATCACCGGCAAGTTGGAGAGGGCCGACACCCGGACCGAACCGCGCATGTAGTCGGAAAAGACGAAGAAGGTGGCGCAGTAGGGACGCACGCCGCCGTGGTAGGCCATCCCGTTGACGATCGCCCCCATGGCGTGCTCGCGCACCCCGAAGCGGAAGTTGCGCCCCGCCGGGGTCTCGGGGGTGTTGTCGTCGTCGGATTTGATGCGGGTGTTGGTCGAGCCGGAAAGATCGGCGTCGCCCCCCAGCAGCCAGGGGACCACCCCGGCCAGGGCGTTGAGGATCTTGCCCCCGGCGGCGCGGGTGGCGACCTTCTCCCCCACCGGGAAGGTGGGGATCGCCTCCTCCCACCCCTCGGGCAGATCGCCGGAAGCGGCCTCCAGAAACTCTTCGGCCAAATCGGGGAACGCCTTAGCGTAGGCATCGAAGCCGCGATTCCATTGGGCTTGCAGCCCGTGACCGCGCCGCACAGCGTCGCTCAGGTGATCGACCGCATCGCTGGGCAGCTCGAAACGCAGCGCAGGATCGAGCCCCAACGCCTGTTTGGTGAGCGCCAGTTCATCCTCGCCCAGCGGGGAGCCGTGGCAGGAGCTGGTCCCCGCTTTGTGGGGGGATCCGAAACCGATGGTGGTTTTGACGATGATGATGCTCGGGCGCTCGGTCTCGCTCTTGGCCTGCTCGATGGCGGCGCTTAAACCGGCCACATCATGGTCGCCGTCGGCCACCCGCAGCACCTGCCAGCCGTAGGCCTCGTAGCGGCTCCCCACCTCTTCCCCAAAAGAGAGCTCGCAAGGGCCGTCGAGGGTGATGTCGTTGGCGTCGTAGAGGTAGATCAACTTGCCCAACTTTTGATGCCCCGCCAAGGATGCCGCCTCGGCCGAGATCCCCTCCATCAAATCGCCGTCCGAGACGATGGCGTAGGTGAAGTGGTCGACGATGGTGTGACCGGGGCGGTTGTAGCGGGCCGCCATCCAGCGCTCGGCCAGCGCCATCCCGACCGCGTTGGCACTCCCCTGTCCCAGGGGGCCGGTGGTCGCTTCGACGCCGGGGGTCATGAAGTCCTCGGGATGACCGGGGGTGCGGCTCTCCCATTGGCGGAATTGCTTCAGATCATCAAGCGACAGGTCGTAGCCGGTCAGGTGGAGCAGGGAATAAAGCAGGGCGCTGCCGTGGCCAGGGGAGAGGACGAAACGGTCGCGATTGACCCACTTAGGGTCAGCCGGGTTGTGGCGCAGGTGTTTGTCCCACAGTGCGTAGGCCATGGGGGCGGCCCCCAGTGGCAATCCGGGGTGGCCCGAATTGGCCTGCTGAACCATGTCGATGGCCAGGCCGCGGATGGTGTTGATGGCGCGTTGATCGAGGTTGGAGGCGGTCATCGTGGCGATGCTCCCAAGGGGTGTAGACATTTATCAGAAAGGGTTTTCGTAGCACTTGAAGAGCCGGACTTGCCGGGCGCGGTATTGTGCATGAACGGGGGGAGAGGGGGTACCCCGAGGGGATCGGCGTGCCTGAAGGGAAATCGGTTGGGCAGCGCCTCGGAATCAAACTCGTAGACGTCTTGGGAAGCGCCGATTGATTCAGTGCTCCCTTGCGACCCATGGATGGGTCGCCAAAAACAAGAACGTAATGGCGGATTTTTGGTGCATTGGGAAGCTATCATCCCCCATCTGTTTACCCCCATCCCCCGTGGAGCCGACGTGCCATTGCATCAAACCCTGGAACGCTGGTGGCAGGGGGGGCACCCCCCCTGGTGGGGGGGATTGCTCCTACCGGCAAGCCACCTCTACGGCTGGATCGCCCACCAGCGCAACCGTCGTTACGACCGCCACCCCCCCTCACCCCTGGAGGGGGTGGTGGTGAGCATCGGCAACATCACGGTGGGAGGAAGTGGCAAAACCCCGGTGACCATCGACCTGACCCGGCATCTGCAAAAACGGGGTCTGAAGGTGGTGGTGGTCAGTCGGGGGTATGGGGGCAGTGGTCGTGGGGAGATCTGTTTGGAGGATCTGTCCCCTACCGAACAGGCGACGGTGGGGGGGGACGAACCGACCCTGATCCACCGCAGCACCGGCGCTCCGGTGGTGGTGGGGGCCCAACGTGCAGCGGCCTGCCGTTTGGCCCTGCGCCGCTACCGCCCCGACCTCATTGTGCTCGACGATGCCCTGCAACACCGGGCGGTACACCGTGACCTGAACGTGGTGGTGGTGGGGCGTAGCGGTTGGGGCAATGGCCACTACCTTCCGGCGGGGCCGCTGCGCGAGCCGGTGGTCGATGCCCTCGCCCGCTGCGACTGGGTGGTCCACTTTGGCCCTCTCCCCCCTGATTGCACCGGATTACCCGCCACCGCCGCCGCCACCACCGCTGGCCCCTGGTGCGACGGCAACTTAACCCCCTGCCCCCCCCCGCCCTCCGGCACCACCGTCACCCTGTACAGCGCCATCGCCCAGCCCGAACGGGTGGTGGCCACCCTGGCGCAGCAGGGAATCGGCGTGGCTGCTCGGATCACGCAGCGCGATCACGCCCACCCCGGCCCCCGGCAATGGCGCGCCATCGACCAACGCCCCACCCCCCTGTGGGTGACCACCGCCAAAGATGCGGTGCGTCTGCCCCCCGAGCGGCAAGCCGACCCCGCTCTGAAGGTGGTGACCCTGGAATTGATCTGGGATCCCTCCCCCCTGATCGACCAGATTGCCCATCGGGTGGCCAGCCGGAGCTTTTGAGGCTTTCTCTCGCCATCACCGAAATTTTACTGGAGCTGGGGGACCAACACCTCCGGCCAGCTCGGCGACGGCACCTTCAACACCAGCGCCACCCCGGTGCAGGTCGCCCCCTGGTGAACGTCAAAACACAAGAAGTGAAACGGTGTTGCGGGGGTTGACCTGCCCCCCGGCCGACGGTCGGCCCACCACTTCCAACAAAAAAGCCCCCGATTTGGGGGCTTTTTTGTTGGGGCCGTGCCCGCTGCTGGGAACGGGGTGAGGAACGGCAGAACGGGGTCTACCATCGGATTTTCCAGCAACTACCCTCTCAGCGGCGACAATTCCAGCGGTTTTTCTTAGAATCCCGCCCCTTTTGCTTGGAAATCCCCATCCGGCCCCGCCGCCGGTCGCACCTTGTGTAGGACGCCGCCATGACCCGACCCGATTTTCTCACCCGCCTGCGTCAAGCCGTTCTCATCGCCGACGGCGGCATGGGGACCATGCTGCAACGGGAAAACCTCGACCTTCAGGCCGATTTTCTGGGGCTGGAAAACTGCTCGGAGATCCTGCTCGAAACCCGCCCCGACATCATCGCCAAGATCCACCGCACCTATCTGCTGGCGGGGGCCGAGGCGATTGAGACCAACACCTTTGGCTCCAACCGGGTGGTCCTCGCCGAATACGACATCGGCGCCAAGGCCTACAACCTAAGCCTGCTGGGGGCCCAGATCGCCCGCGCCGCCGCCGACGCGGTGCAGGCCGAAACCGATCGCCCCCGCTACGTGCTCGGCTCCATCGGCCCCGGCACCAAACTCCCCTCGCTGGGCCACATCGCCTTCGATCCCCTGGCGGCCGCCTACCAAGAGCAAATCGAAGGGTTGATCGCCGGGGGCTCGGACGCCCTGATCGTCGAGACTTGCCAAGACCTGCTGCAAATCAAGGCTGCGGTGATGGGGGCGCGGCGCGCCTTTGTCGCCACCGGCAAACGGCTGCCGGTCATCGCCCAGGTCACCATGGAGACCACCGGCACCATGCTGCTCGGCACCGAGATGCCGGCGGCGCTCGCCGCCCTGATGGCGCTACCCGAGGTCGAGGTGATCGGGATGAACTGCGCCACCGGTCCCCAGGAGATGGCCCGCCACGTCAAAACCCTGTCGGAGATGTGCGACCGGATGCTGTCGGTACTGCCCAACGCCGGACTCCCCATTTTGGTCGACGGCCAGACCGTCTACCCGCTCGGGGCCGAGGAGTTCGCCGCTTGGCAGGAGCGCTTCGTGCACGAGGACGGGGTCAACATGGTGGGCGGTTGCTGCGGCACCACCCCCGACCACATCGCAGCCCTCGCCGCCCGACTCACCGATGCCCAACCCGCTTCGCGCCAACCGGTGTTCGAGCCCTCGGCCAGCTCCCTCTACCGCCGCGAGACCTTGCGCCAAGAAAACGCTGTGTTCGCCATCGGCGAGCGGACCAACGCCAACGGCTCGAAGAAATTCCGCGAGCTGCTCGCCGCCGAGGATCTCGACGGCATGGTCGAGATGGCCAAGGAGCAGGTGCGCGAGGGATCCCACGCCATCGACGTCTGCGCCGCCTATGTGGGGCGCGACGAGCTGGCCGACATGGACCGGCTCATGGCGCGCCTGGCGGTCGACGTCACCGCCCCCATCGTGGTCGATTCGACCGAGATCCCGGTGATCGAGGCGGCCCTCAAGCGGCTGGGGGGCAAGAGCATCGTCAACTCGATCAATCTTGAGGACGGCCCCGAGCGGGCGCGGCAAATCCTTACCCTGTGCCGGGAATACGGCGCGGCGGTGGTGGCGTTGACCATCGACGAGACCGGCATGGCCAAGACGGCGGCGCGCAAGGTCGAGATCGCCGCGCGCCTCTACCAACTGGCGGTCGAGGAGTGCGGCCTGCCTCCCGGCGACCTGCTCTTCGATCCCCTGACCTTCACCATCTGCACCGGCCAAGAGGACGACTTCGAACTCGCCATCGAGACGCTGGAGGGGATTCGGCAAATCCGCGCCCGCTTCCCTGAGGTTCAGATCGTTCTGGGGCTATCGAACATCTCCTTCGGCCTTAAGGCGGCGGCCCGACAGGCGCTCAACTCGGTCTTCCTCCACCACGCCGTTCAGGCCGGTATGACCTCGGCGATCATCCACGTCAGCAAGATTTTGCCGCTGTCGCGCATCGGCGAAGAGGCCCGATCCGCCTGCGAGGCAATGATCTTCAACCGCCGCAGCGAGGGGGTCGAAGATCCGCTGCACCGGCTGATGGCGCTTTACGAGGACGCCCAACTGGCCGAATCGGCCGCGACGCCCCCCCCCAAAACGGTGGAGGAGCGGTTGATCCGCCGCATCGTCGACGGCAACCGGGGCGGCATCGAAAACGACCTGGAGCAGGCGCTCACCACCTACACGCCGCTGCACATCATCAACGAACTGCTGCTCGAAGGGATGCGGGTGGTGGGGGAGCTGTTCGGCAAAGGGGAGATGCAGTTGCCCTTCGTATTGCAATCGGCCCAAACCATGAAGGCGGCGGTCTCCTTTTTAGAGCCCCACATGGAAAAGAGCGACGGCAAGGCCAAGGGGACCATGGTGCTGGCGACCGTGAAGGGGGACGTGCACGACATCGGCAAAAACCTGGTCGACATCATCCTGACCAACAACGGCTTTCGGGTGGTCAACCTGGGGATCAAACAGCCGGTCGAGGCGATCATCGAGGCGGCCCGGGCCGAGCAGGCCGACGCGGTGGGGATGTCGGGACTGCTGGTGAAATCGACCGTCATCATGAAAGAAAACCTAGAGGCGATGAGGGCAGCGGGGTTGGCGATGCCGGTGGCGCTCGGGGGTGCGGCGCTGACCCGCGACTTCGTCGAGAAGGACTGCCGCGCCGTCTACCCTACCACCACGTACGCCCGCGACGCCTTCGACGGACTGCGCTTCATGCAGGCGATCGAGCGGGGGGAGGATCCAACCGTGGCGGCGCCCCCCAAGGCGGCTGCGCCCAAGCGGGAGACCACCCCCCAAAAGGGGCCGGGGCTATTGGAGCGGCCCGAGCCGGAGGAGAGCACCGGACTCTTCAAATCGCGCATCGCCTTCGACACCCCCCCCCCCACCCCCCCCTTCTGGGGGGCGCGGATCATGGAATCGATCCCGCTCGACAACTTCCGCACGTATCTGAACGAAACGGTGCTGTTCCGCTTTCAGTGGGGGTTTCGCAAGGGCAAGTCGCAGTCGGCCGAGGATTACGTCCAGCAAATCGAGCAGGAGGTCCGCCCCATCCTCAACGACCTGCTGCGCCGGGTGAAGGCCGAGAAAATCCTGGCGCCCCAGGCCGCCTACGGGTTTTGGCCCGCCAACGGCGACGGCGACGACCTGGTGCTCTTCGATCCCGAGGATCCCACCCAAGAGATCGCCCGCTTCGCCCTGCCCCGCCAAACGCGGGAGGATGGGGTCTGTCTGGCCGACTTCGTCCGCCCCCTTTCAAGCGGGGTGCGCGACGTGGTGGGACTCCAGGTGGTGACGGTGGGGCAAAGGGTTTCGGATGTGGCGCGGCAGTGGTTCGAGGCCGACCAATACCAGAACTACCTCTACCTGCACGGGCTGGGGGTCGAGATGACCGAGGCGCTGGCCGAGTTTGTTCATGCCCGCATTCGGGCCGAGCTGGGGTATGCGGCGCAGGACGACCGCGACGTGAAGCGGGTTCTGAAGATGCACTACCGGGGGGCGCGGTATTCGTTTGGCTACCCCGCCTGTCCCGAGACCGGCGATCAAGCCAAGTTGCTGCCGCTGCTGGGGGGCGAAAAACTGGGGCTATCGCTTGGGGAGGGGGATCAACTCCACCCCGAAATGAGCACCTCGGCCATTGTGCTGGTGCATCCGCAGGCAAGGTATTTTGGGGTGTGAGGAGGTGGTGTCGCGGGTGTGTCGTAGGGTGGATAAGCAACGCGCATCCACCTCTCCCCCCGAAGCCCCCGACCTTGCCCGGTGAAACGGCGGTTGGTGGAGGCGCCTGGGCCGAAACCGGCGCTCGTGCTTGATGCGCCCCTTGCTGGTGGATGCGCTGCGCTTATCCACCCTACAAATGACCAACAAACACCCTACAAACAACGGGGGCCAATGGCCCCTTTTCTTCATGCAACCATTGTGGCCCACGGGCGCCATTCACGGTTGAACGGCGGTTGGTGGAGGCGCCTGGCCGAAACCGGCGCTCGTGCTTGATGCGCCCCTTGCTGGTGGATGCGCTGCGCTTATCCACCCTACAAATGACCAACAAACACCCTACAAACAACGGGGGCCAATGGCCCCTTTTCTTCATGCAACCATTGTGGCCCACGGGCGCCATTCACGGTTGAACGGCGGTTGGTGGAGGCGCCTGGCCGAAACCGGCGCTCGTGCTTGATGCGCCCCCTGCTGGTGGATGCGCTGCGCTTATCCACCCTACAAATGCCCTACAAACACCCAACAAACAACGGGGGCCAATGGCCCCGTTTTCTTCATACAACCATTGTGGCCCACGGGCGCCATTCACGGTTGAACGGCGGTTGGTGGA
>MNWR01000040.1:0-16740 GCA_001872725.1 Proteobacteria bacterium CG1_02_64_396
TTCTCATCAGCATGGACGGACGGGGCCGGGCGCTGGACAACGTCTTCATCGAACGTTTGTGGCGCACGGTGAAGTACGAAGAGATCTACCTGTACGACCATGCCGATGGGGTGGCGCTGCACCAGGGGCTCGACCGCTACTTCCGGTTTTACAACACCGAGCGCCCCCACAGTGCCCTCGGCGGCAAGACCCCAGAACAGGTCCATCAAACCCACGGCGGAACCACCCACCGCCACTAACCGTTTACAAATTTTCGCCCCCAAACTGTCCAAGGAGTGGGGTCCACCCCAGCGCTCGGTGATGTCGGGGAAGGCGACAAACCCGGCGATCAGCCTGCCCCGGTCGTCGTGGATGGGGGCGCCATTAACGATCTGCCAGCGCTCGCTGCCGTCCTTACGCACCACCTTGAGTTCGACGTTTTGGGTGGTTTCGCCCCGCAGCGCCCGGGCCAGCGGCAGATCATTGAGGTCGACCGGGTTGCCCTGGGGGTCGAAATCGCGCCAGGGCTGTTTCATCTCTTGAAGCTTCACCCCTTGCACGAAGGTCGGCTCGTCGTAGGTGCGCAGTTGTTCTGCGCAGGCCCGGTTGAAGGTCAGCTCTCCGGTCGGTTTGGCGATCGCCATGGGGATGGGGGATTGCTCGACGATCCCCTGGAAGAGCAACCGGGTCTCTTCCAACGCCTGTTCGGCCAGCTTGCGTTTGGTTTGGTCGGTCACCGCCCCCTCGATGTGGAGGATGTTGCCCCCCTCGTCGCGGGAGATCGTGGTGTGGTCCACCAGCCAATGCACCGAGCCGTCGGCGGCGAGGATGCGGTATTCCTGGGTGTAGCGGCTGTCGCCCGCCGCCAGATGGTCCGCCACCTCGTGCTCGATCCGCGTGCGGTCATCGGGGTGAATGAGGTCGCCGTAGACGATCTTGCCCGAGCGTAGATCCTCGGGGTTGTAGCCGAACTGCCGCTGCACGTTGGACGAAACGTAGGCGACCGGCCAGTTCTCCTCGTTTTTCCAGCGAAACAGCACCGTCGGGCTGTTTTCGACCACCGTCAGGGCATCTTGCAAGTCGCGAAAAATCAGCAGATGGGTCAGGGCATCGGTGATGCGGCGACCGACCTCCAGCAGCTGCCGCTCCTCCTCGGCGCTCCAGATGCGGTCAAAAGAGCACTGTTGAATTCCGAATTCCCAGGGTTGGCCGCTCCGGGGGTAGAGGGCGACCGACATAAGGGATTTGAAACCGAAGCGGGCGGCGATCTCGGCGGGCAGTGGGCGGTCGCTGCCGGGGCCGAATGTAAGCACCCCGTCGCTTTTCAGAAGCAGATCAAGCTTGGCTGCGATGTCGGGATCCATGGCAATGGTTTGGTTTCCCGCGCCCGCGCCGGGGTACTGCGGCCGGGTCCGCTCCATGGGGACCGACCAGGTTTCGGCCTTGGGATCGCAGGGGTAGAGCAGGTAGGCCCGGTCGCAAGCGAAGACCGCCAGCACCTCGTCGAGCACCCGCGCCATCATTGCGTCGAGGTCTTGGGTGCCTTGGATGGCCCGGTTGATCCGGTCTAGGTTGGCCCAAAAACGGGCGGCGGCAGGAACGTCGGCCTCTTCGGGTGGGGCGTCGGGGGGTGGGGAGGTGGGTAAAGTCATGGGTGTGCCTCCAACGCGGGTGCTTGCCGATTAGGGGGTTAGGTTAAGGAAACGCTGATTAAAGGCAAAACTCCGCCATTGAAGCGCCTGCAAATCCCCCCTGTCCCCCCTTTGACAAGGGGGGGACGCTCACGGGAGGGGTTCGGGTTGAGTTAATCAGCACTTCCCTAGTCGCTGCCCCTGGCTGAACTGGGACCCCAGGTGGGGCGCCCGGCCTGCACCAACTCAAGCCGATGGATCTCCGAAAGCAAGATCGGCGGCGTTTCTTTGTGGCGACCGCCCCATACTTTTTATGAGGCACCGTGATGCTGGCACCCCGTTCCCAACCCTCCCCCCCTCCGCTACCCTGATCGCGTCGTTCCCACGACCCCTGCCGGAGGCCCACCGATGGAAGACTCCCTCAAACGTTTGCTCGATGCCGAGGTTAAAGCCGAGGCGCTGATCGACGGCGCCAACGCCCAGAAAGAGGCGATGCTGCGTCAGGCCATCGAGGATGTCCGGCAGGCCGAGCGCCGCTTTGAAGAGCGCATCCCCGAGATTCAATCGAGCTTCGAAACCAAAGCGCAATCGAGGGCCGAGCAGGCGGTTGCGGCGTTGGAGCGGCGCTACCACGAGCGCGAAGGGCAGTTGGGGGCGCTGGCTGCCGCCCGGCACGACGAGGCGGTCGAGGCCGCCTTTGCCCTGTTGATCGACAGGGAGCGGTAAAACCATGAGTGGGGTCGCTGCCTACGCCTACCTCGACGCCCGGGTCGCCGGGATGAGCCGCCATTTGACCTCCCCCGCCCTGCTGGAACAGGCCATCGAAACCCACCCCAACAACATTGCGCCCCTGCTGCAACAGGCCGGAATCGCGGCGGGGGAGGGGGACCAAACCGGATTGCCCGAGGGCCTCAGCGCCCGCTGGTTGGCGGCGATCCTGGGGGAGGCACGTACCTTGATTCGGGCGCTGCACGGTCCCGACCGCGAACTGGCCCTGTTCTGGGTGCGGCAATTCGAGATCGGCAACCTCAAGACGATCCTGCGCGGGCGACTCAGCGGCCTGAACCGGGGCGCCATCGCTGGGCAGATGGTCGATCTGGGCCCCTTCGCCACCCTTCCGGTCGATGAATTGCTGCGCACCGAGGACCCCGCCGAGCTGCTGCGCCTGCTTGAAAAAACCTCGTTTGCCGACATCGCCCGCCAGGCCCGCCGCACCCTGGACGAACACCAAGACCTCTTCGAGATCGACGCCGCCATCGACCGCCGTTATTACGCCGGACTCTGGGCCAAGGTCACCGCCCTGCCCGCCGCCGCCCGACAAGAGGTTCGCCCCCTGCTGGGGCGGGAGATCGATCGCATCAACCTGGTGTGGCTGCTGCGCTACCGCCTGACCTACCGTTTCCCCCCCGCCAAGACCTACTTTTTGCTGGTTCCGGCCACCTATCGCCTGACCTCGGCCCATTTGCTGACCCTGACCCAGAGCGAAACGCTGCCCCAGGTGCTCAAGCAGCTTCCCCCCCCCTTTGTCACCCTGCTGGGCGGGGCGGGCAACATCACCGATGTGGCGTTGCTGCTTGAACGCGAACTACGCCGGTTTGCCTTCCAAACCCTGCATCTACGCAGGTTTTCGCTGGCGCGGGTGATGGCCTACCTGGTGCTGCGCGAGTTGGAGCGCCGCCGTTTACCCACCGCCTTGAAGGGGCGGGAGTTGGGGCTGACGGGAGAGACCATCCGCTACGCCGCCGGGTTGGAGGAGGGATCCTATGCTTGAGGCGCTGTTCCAGCCGCTGCCGATGCAACGGATCCATCTGCAGGTGATGCGCGAGGATGCTTCTCGCGCCGCCCTGGCGCTGGCTGAACTGGGGATTTTTCATCCCGAGCCGACCGGGCGCTGGGAGGAGCGGCTCCCTGAGCAGCCGGGGGCCCGTTACCGCGAGGTCTACCGCGAAGCCCAAGGGCGCTTTGACAAACTCTGGGGTTTGTTGGGCGATGCCCGCGAAGATCTCCCCCCCGATGGTCCGCCCAGGGAGGTCCCCATCGAGGAATTGGTGGCGCTCAACATGAAGCTGGGGAGGTGGTGGCACGAGGTCTCGGCGCTAGAGGAGCAAACCCACCGCCTTGAGGATGAACGTCACGCCAAGCTGCAACTGCTGGCCAGCCTGGAGCGGTTCGGGCAGCTCGACATTGATCTGTCGCGTTTGCAGGAGCGGCGCCGTTTTCTCGATTTGCACCTGGGCACAGTGCCGCTGGCCAACCTGCGCCGTCTGCGCGAATCGCTGGGGCTATCCCAGTATTTGGTGCAGTCGTTCCGCGAGGTGGCGGATCTAGCCCATGTGGTGGTGGTTGGCCCCTCTGCAGAGGAGCGGGACGAGGTGCGGGGGCTGCTGGCCGCCGCCGGGTTCGTCGCCACCCCAATCCCCAAAGAATTCCGGGACCGGCCCGAAACGGTGCACAAAGAGCTGGACGCCCGCTTGGCCACCATCACCGACGAACTCAAGGCGGTGGAGGGGCAGATCAAGGCGTTTGCCCAAGTCCATCGGGACGAACTGCTTCAAGCCTGGCGCGCCCTGACCTGGGCCGCCCCGCTGGCGTTTTTATCGCCGACGTTGCGGGGCATGGGGGGGCTGGCGCTGATCCACGGCTGGATGCCCAAGGATCGGGTCCGCGAGGCCGACCAAGCCTTGCACCGCTACCTGAAAAACCCCTACGTGCTCGAATCGCGCGATCCCCAGCCCGAGGAGCGCTGGGAGGTCCCCTCGGCGCTGCGTCACCGCTTCATCCTGCGCCCCTTCGCCACCTTGGTGAAAAACTACGGCATCCCCCGTTACGGCGAGGTCGATCCGACCCTGCTCTTTGCCGTCACCTTCATCGCCATGTTCGGCATGATGTTCGGCGACATCGGCCACGGTCTGACCATCGCCCTGGGGGGGTGGCTGCTGCGGGGCAAACTCAAGAGTTTCACCCCCTTCGTGATGGCGGCGGGGGTTGCCTCGACCCTGTTCGGCTGGATGTACGGCTCGATCTTTGGCTTTGAAGAGATCGTCGAACCACTGTGGATTTCACCCTTAAGCGACCCGATGTTGATGCTGATGGTGGCGCTGTATTGGGGGATCGGCTTCATTGTGGTAGCGACGATGTTGACGATCCGCAACCGCTTGGTGGAGCGCCGCTGGGGGGAGGCGCTCTTCGACGGCAAGGGGCTGGCGGGGCTGGCCCTCTACCTGGGGGGGCTGGAATCGGCCCGCGCCGCCACTCTGGGGCGGTTTGGCATGGGCGAGGCCCTGGCGATGGCGATTCCTCTGCTGGTGATTTTGACCTACGGCTGGAATCGCAGCAGCAGCCGGGGGGGCGAGAAACTGCTGGTGGTTGGGATCGAAGGGTTCGAGACGGTCATGGGTTTTATTGCCAACACGTTGTCGTTTTTGCGTGTGGCCGCCTTCAGCCTGAACCACGTCGCCCTGGCGGTGGCGGTGTTCACCTTGGCCGAGATGATGGGGTCGACCGGACACTGGGTCACAGTGGTGTTGGGTAACCTCTTCATCCTGGTGCTGGAGGGGGGGATTGTGGCCATCCAGGTGCTGCGCCTGGAGTACTACGAGGGGTTTTCAAGGTTCTTTCAAGGGGATGGGAAGGAGTTCAAGCCGTTGGTGTTGGGGCGGTAATTTGGGTGGATGGCGCCATTAGGGTGGGGTGGGGGCTGATCGGCCCATCCTTCGTCCTGCGACAGGCTCTGGATGAGCGCACTTAAGTTATTGAACAACCTATCAAAACGAAGGGCGAAGGATGAGCCGAACAACCTCCGTCTTGTCGCAAGGAGGCACCATGTCGTTCTGGGTTTACATCCTCAAATGTGTCGACGGCAGCTATTACATCGGCCACACCGATAACCTGGAATATCGGCTTGCCCAGCATCAATCGGGGGAAATCCCCGGTTACACCCGATTTCGTCGCCCGGTCGAATTGGCATTTTCTGAGTATTTCGACTCAAGGGAACAGGCTTTCGAAAACGAACGGCGCTTGAAGGGGTGGAGCCGAGCGAAGAAAGAGGCGCTGATCCGGGGGGATTGGGAGGCTGTTTCGGAATTGGCGAGGGGGCGAAGTGGGAGGCCGAAAGGTGGGGACCGGGGTTGATTGGCTCGTCCCTCGACAAGCTCGGGATGAGCGGATTTGGGTTTTGGAAACGACCCATCAATCTCAACCCACCCACCCTGAGCTCATCCTGAACTTGTCAAAAAACGAAGGGTGGACTGTTGAACCCCCCGGCAGGGGGGGCCGGGGTTGATTGGCTCGTCCCTCGCCCTGCGACAAACCCAGGATGAGCTCGGAACAAGAAGTTATTGAGTAGGCAGTCAGTCCACAAAACAAAATCCGCTCATCCCGAGCTTGTCGAGGGACGAGCCCCGAACCCCCGCCGGTTCAACCTAGAACTCAGCAGATTGTTTACCGTGTCGGCCACCTCAACCGGTCCGACCATATTCAAAAGGAGCTCGCCATGTACTGGCTCGTTGCCCTGATGTCGCTCAGCCTGCTGGGGATGATGGCCCTGGGGGTTTGGCTCGAATTCAAACCGGTCACCGACCGGGTCAAGGTGCCCCGGTGGTTTCGCGGCACGGTGGCGGTCAATCTGCTCACCTTCGTCGCCGCCGAGGTGGGGCTGCTCCTCTTCGGGGTGCACGACGTGATGGCGGCTGAACCTGCGGTGGCCGGGGCGGCCCGAGAAATCTCGGTGGGGATGGGGCTGGCGTTGATCGGCATCGGCATCCCCACGGCGCTGGCCGCCATTGGAGCGGGGATCGCCGTGGGGCCGGTGGGGGCCGCCTCCTTGGCGGTCATCAGCGAAAAGCCCGAGATGTTTGGCCGCTCCCTGATCTACCTGGGTCTGGCCGAGGGGATCGCCATTTATGGCCTGGTTGTGACCATCCTTTTGCTGGGAAAAATCGGATGAGACTGATCGCCCTGGGCTCCCACCACCTGACCGAGGGGCTGGCGCTGCTCGGCTTCGAGACCATCCCTGGCGCCGATAGCGCGGCGGTGGAGCGGTTGCTCGAAGGGCTGTGCAAGGGGGGGGAGGCGGCGATGGTGTTGTTGGAGGACCACCTGGCCCGGGCCGGAGGGCTTTGGCTCGACCGGGTGCGGATGCGCGAATCGCGCATCGTCGTGGTCGAAATCCCCCCCCTGAGTGCCCCGCGCGACTACCACCCTGCGGTGGAGGATCTGGTGCGCCGGGTGCTGGGGGCCTCGGCGCTGGAGGGACCGAAATGAATCCCGACGAACGACAGGTTCACGCCCTTGAGGAGGCGCTGCTGGCCCGCGCCGAATCGACCGCCGAAGAGATCCGGCGTGAATCCAAGGCGGCCCGCGACCGGGCGCTCGCCGAGGGGGCCGACCGGCTGCGGCTGCGCGAAGAGCGGGAGATGCTCTCCGCCCAGGCCCGCTCGGAGCGGCTCTTCCGCCGCCGCATGCAGGCGGCTGAAATCCGGTTGCAAGGGTCGCTCGACAAGGCGCGCTGGGGGTTGATCCAGAAGGTGCTGGGCGGGGTGCGGCAACGGTTTCAAACACTTACCGAAGATGAACAAGCCTACCTTGCTTGGCTGGGGACCACGGTGGCTGCGGGACTTGCCGAACTCGAAGGGGAGGTGACGGTGGCGCTCAACCAACGCGACCTCGACCGCCTGACCCCGCAGTGGGCCACCTGGATCGAGGGGACCGCGCCGGGCCGCAAGGTGACCTTGAATCCCGAGCCGGTCATCACCCTGGGGGGGGCGCTGCTGATCGCCAAGGGGGGGCGGATTCGGGTCGACGAGACCTTCGAAGGGCGGATGGAGCGTATGAGCGAGGCGATGCACCGGGCGGCGATGGAACACCTGTTCGCCAACGCCGAGGAGATGGGGGTGGGGGTTTATGGCAATGTGTGACGCGATGGCGGTCGCGACCGCCCGCATCGCCCGGTCTCCGGGCGAATATTTTTCCCCCCTCCAAAACCAACACCCCCCCGAGGCGAGCCATGGGTAAGATCGTTTCGGTCAACGGCCCCATCGCCATCGTCGATCTGCCCGGTCTACGCATGGGGGAGCAGGTGCGGCTGGGCGAGATGGCGCTGATCGGCGAGGTCATCACCCTGGAGGGGCGTCAGGCGGTGGTGCAGGTCTACGAGCCGACCGAGGGGGTGCGTCCCGGCGAAAAGGTGGAGCGACTCGGCCATCCCCTTTCGGTGGAGCTGGGGCCGGGGCTGCTCGGCTCCATCTTCGACGGGGTGCAGCGCCCTCTTAAGGTGTTGTACGAAACCTTTGGGGACCAGATCGGGCGGGGGGTGCACATTCCGGCGCTTGATCGCGACAAACGCTGGGATTTCACCCCCGCCGCCCACAAGGTCGGCGATACCCTGACGCCGGGGACGGTGCTGGGGACCATCCCCGAGACCGCGTCGATCCAGCACCGGGTCATGCTCCCCCCCGATGGCTCCGGCGAACTGCTCTGGCTGGCCGACGCCGGACAGGTCACCGTCGAGACCCCCATCGCCCGCATCCGTCTGCCCAACGGTCTGGAGCGCGAGCTGACCCCGATGCAGCGCTGGCCGGTGCGCTTGCCCCGCCCCTACGTCGAGCGCGACCACGCGGTCGTGCCGTTGATTACCGGGCAGCGCATTCTCGACACCTTTTTTCCCCTGCTCAAAGGGGGCAAGGGGGCGGTGCCGGGGCCGTTCGGGGCGGGCAAAACGGTGGTGCAGCAGCAGATTGCCCGTTGGTCCAGCGCCGATATCGTCGTCTATGTCGGCTGCGGGGAGCGGGGCAACGAGATGGTCGATGTGCTCGAAACCTTCCCCAACCTGCAAGACCCCCTCACCGGCCGCACCCTGATGGAGCGCACCCTGCTGGTCGCCAATACCTCGAATATGCCGGTGGTGGCCCGCGAGGCCTCGATCTACGTCGGCGTCACCATCGCCGAGTACTACCGCGACCAAGGGTTCGATGTGGTGATGGTGGCCGACTCGACCAGTCGCTGGGCCGAGGCGCTGCGCGAAGTGGCGGGCCGTTTGGGGCAGATGCCGGTGGAGGAGGGGTACCCCGCCTATCTGTCGTCGCGGCTGTCGGCTTTTTACGAGCGGGCGGGGCGGGTGCATACCCTGGGTGGTGGGCTCGGCTCGGTCACCCTGATTGGCGCGGTATCCCCCCCCGGCGGTGACTTTTCAGAGCCGGTCACCAGCCACACCAAAGAGATCGTCCAGACCTTCTGGGCGCTCTCCAAAGCGTTGGCCGACGCCCGCCACTACCCTTCGGTCGATTGGAACGACAGCTTTTCGACCGATGTGAACACCGCCGCCCGCTGGTGGACCGCCGAGATCGACGCCACCTGGGCCGCTCGCCGCGCCGAGGCGTTGGCGCTGTTGGCCCAGGCCGAGGAGCTGTCGCGCATCGTCAACCTGGTCGGCCCCGAGGCGCTGTCCGATTTGCAGCGCTGGACGTTGGAGGCGGCGGCGCTGATCCGCGAGGGGGTGCTCCAGCAAAGCGCGCTCGACCCCGTCGACAGTTATTGCCCCCCGCGCAAACAGTTCGCCCTGCTCGATCTGGCAATCGCCATCCACCGTCAGGGCAAAGATTTACTCGCCCTGGGGGTCCCCATCCGCACCCTGATGGCGCTCCCCCTGCTGGCCCGCGCCCGCCGTCTGAAGAGCGAGGTCGAGGGGGGGGATACCGCCGCAATCGCGGCCTTCCGCGAGGAGGTGGGTCGGGCGATGGATGGGATTCGCTTGGAATACAGTGGGGGGGAAAAGCGGTAGAAAACGCCCCCCTTCAAAACGGGGGGTGGGGGGGATTTTCGGGCGCCCCCAATACCCACCCAGTGGGCAGCGTCATTCCGGGTTCCCCATTGGAGCCCCGGAATGACGCCGGTCATGAAAAAAACGTGTAGGAGCGCCGCCCCCGGCGCGATTGCTTGTCATCCCCGCGCAGGCGGGGATCCAGTTCGAAGGCAAGATCGGTGGTCGCGCCAACGCACGAAGGGGGAGACAACCCGGCCCCGCTTGGGTCGACAGGTGCGGAAGGGGCGGCGTTGCTCACGCAACCCGGGTTCCCGCTTTTGCGGGAAAGACGCCGGTCATGCAAAAAACGTGTAGGAGCGCCGCCCCCGGCGCGATTGCTTGAACGCGATGACATTTTTCGAGGTTCTTATGCCCCACCCCGAATACCGCATGGCCACACAAGCCCAGGGCGCCCTGTTGTTTTTACAGGGGGTGCCCGGCGTTGCGTTGGGGGAGCGGGTGGTGGTGCACGACCACGCCGGGGGGCGGCGCAACGGGCAGGTGATCCAGACCTCCGACGATCTGGTGCTGGTGCAGGTCTTCGAGGGGACCGACGACCTCGACCTGGAGCAAACCTGGGTCCGCTTTTTGGGCCGTCCCTTTGAGATGTCGTTGTCCCCCGACCTGCTTGGCCGGATCTTCGACGGCATCGGCCGCCCCCGCGACGACCGCCCTCCCCTGATTTCGAGCCTCAAGCGCAACGTTAACGGCGCAGCGGTCAATCCGGCGGCCCGGGCCTACCCCAAGGAGTTCATCCAGACCGGCATCTCGACCATCGACGGTCTCAACTCCCTGGTGCGGGGGCAGAAGCTGCCGATCTTCTCGGGCTCGGGGCTGCCCCACAACCGGCTGGCGGCCCAGATTGTCCGGCAGGCGCGGCTTCCCGGCGAGGAGAGCAACTTTTCCGTCGTTTTCGCCGCCATGGGGGTTTCCTACTCCGACGCCCGCTTCTTTCAAGAGGATTTCGAATCCTCCGGGGTGCTGGGCAACGTGGCGATGTTCATCAACCTGGCCGACGACCCCCCCATCGAGCGGCTGATTTTGCCCCGCACCGCGCTGACCGCCGCCGAATACCTCGCCTTCGACCTCGACCGCCACGTCTTGGTCGTCATCACCGACATGACCCACTACGCCTCGGCGCTGCGCGAGGTCGCCACCGCCAAGGGGGATGTGCCGGCCCGCAAGGGGTACCCCGGTTACCTCTACTCCGATCTGGCCGAGATCTACGAGCGGGCCGGGCGGATCCGGGGACGCAAAGGTTCGATCACCATGGTGCCGATTCTGACCATGCCCTCGGACGACATTACCCACCCGATCCCCGATCTGACCGGCTACATCACCGAGGGGCAGATTGTGCTTTCGCGTGAGCTGCACAACCAAGGGGTCTACCCCCCGGTCCACATCCCCCCCTCTTTAAGTCGATTGATGAAGGACGGCATCGGCAAGGACGACACCCGCGAGGACCACCCCCGGGTCGCCAGCCAGCTCTACGCCGCCTACGCACGCGCCCTTGAGGTGCGCAATCTGGCCTCGATCATCGGCGCCGACGAGCTATCCGATCTGGATCGGGCCTACATGACCTTCGCCGAGACCTTCGAGGCCCGCTTTGTCGGCCAGGGTGAGGACGAATCCCGCACCGTGCTCGAAACCCTGAATCTGGCCTGGGACTTGATCTCGCTGCTGCCCGCCGACGCGTTGAGCCGGGTCAGCGAGGCCGATTTGAAGCGGTACCACCGGTATGGGGGGTAGGAAGATGAGATTTGGCCGGATCCTTCAAGAATCGCCCGACCTGTCCCCTCTCCCCAGGCATGGGGAGAGGGTTAGGGTGAGGGGTGGCCGCAGGACGACGGGCGGATGGATTTGGCTTCATACCTTTGCGTTGAGCGCTGCCCCGTGCTTGAACGACAGGCCTCCGATCACCGCCCCCTCACCCCGACCCTTTCCCCCTAAGGGGGCGAGGGGGAACATCGACGGCACCCTCCCATGGCCCGCCTGAAAATCCCCCCCACCA
Organism: Proteobacteria bacterium CG1_02_64_396; assembly: GCA_001872725.1. Classification (NCBI taxonomy): domain Bacteria; kingdom Pseudomonadati; phylum Pseudomonadota; species Proteobacteria bacterium CG1_02_64_396. The sequence continues at coordinate 11,420 of MNWR01000040.1, forward strand.
AGAGCGCCCTGCTCGACCTGCGCCGCCGGGTCGATTTTTTGGAGCAGGGGCACGCCATGCTCGAACGTAAGAAGGAGCTGCTCACCCGGCTGGTTTACGACCGCCTGAATCACTACCGGCAACTGCGCGGCGAGGTGCGGCGGGGGTTGGAGGAGGCCTACCGCTGGTTGGGCATCGGCCAAGCCCGCATGGGTAGTCAGGTCTTCCGCCAGATTGCCACCGGGATGCGGCCCGGCATCGCGGTGACGGTGCTGCCCCGCAGCCACTTGGGGGTCGAGTACCCCTCGGTCACTGCCACCCCTCTGCCGCTGCAACCGGTGGGGCTGCTCGGTACCGACCCGAGCCTGGACGAAACCCGCACCCGCCTGACCGACACGGCGGTGCTGCTGGCCCGGTTGGGGGAGGCCGAGACGGCGCTGTGGCGGCTGCTGGAGGAACAACGCAAAACCCAGAAGCGGGTCAACGCCCTGAAATACAACATTATTCCCCGCTACCACGAGACCATCGCCTTCATCGAGGCCAGCCTGGAGGAGGAGGAGCGCAGCGCCCTGTTTCAGGTCAAGGTGCTGCGAGAAAAACGGGCGCGTGCGAAATAGTGGCCCCCATCGCTATGAGCTTGCGCCGCACCTGGCTTGTCCCCCTCCTTCTCATCCTCTCTGCCGCCCTCTGGCTTAACCGCTGCACCCCCGCCCTCTTTTGGCCCCTGCCCGACTGGCACGACGATCCCCGCTTGAGCCGTTTTCAAGTCGTCCCCGAGACCCTGACCACCCCCGACGGCGAGCACCTGGCAGCTTTGTGGATCACCCCCAAGCCGCCAAGCCAACCCAAGGGGGTCGTCCTCTTCATGCACGGCAACGCTGGGAACATCAGCTACCACTGGGAGGGGTTTCTGTGGTTGGTCGAGGCGGGGTACGGGGTGTTGGTCTTCGATTACCGGGGCTACGGCGACTCGACCGGCATCCCCACCCTGACGGGGATTCACGTGGATGGCGCGACCGCCCTGAGCCGCGCCGCCCAGTTGCACCGCCCAATCGGCGGCCCGTTGATCGTATTCGGTCAATCGTTGGGCAGCGCGGTGGCGACCTTGACCGTCGCCCACGCCCCCGAGAAGGGGGCGGTGGCGGGGTTGTTGCTCGACGGTGCCTTCGCCCGTTATGCCGAGTTGGGGCGCGAGCACTGGGGCAATGGGTGGTTGACCTGGCCGTTGCAATACCCCCTGAGCTGGCTGGTGCCGGGGGGCTTTGATCCCGTCGATGCCATCGGCGCTGTGGTTCCAGTGCCGATCCTGATGTTGGCGGGGGAGGGGGATCGGGTGGTGCCGCTGCGGCACAGTGTGGCCCTGCATGAGGTGGCGTCCGCAAGCCGGTTGATTCGGGTGCCGGGGGCCGAGCATCTGGGAACATTGGATGGGGTTGGGGTGAAGGGGGCGGTGTTGGGGTGGTTGGCGGGGCTGAGCGAGGGTAAGCCATGACGGGGTGGACAAATCAATCGGGGCGTTGGAAGAGGCGGTTGTTTCTGGGGGGGCTCCTCCTCCTGGGGCTATCGGGCTGTGCCTCTATGCTCTTCCATCCCAGCCACGACTGGCATCCCCCCTCGGTGTTGGACCGTTTTGACCACCAACCCTTGAGTTTCACCAGCGCGGACGGGGTCATCCTCGATGGTTTGCGCGTCGCCCCCAAGGGATGCACCCCCAAGGGGACGCTCCTGTTTTTTCACGGCAATGCCGACAACCTCAGCGGCCACCTCGGACAGGTGCTGTGGCTGGTGCAAGCGGGGTATCAGGTGATCGCCTTCGATTACCGGGGCTATGGCCGCTCGGGCGGCGAGCCAGACCTGGCGGGAATGCACCGCGACGGCGAGGCGGTACTGGAGCAAAGCCTCAAGCTGCCGTCGGTCGATCCCGAGCGCTTGGCGGTGCTGGCCCAATCGCTGGGGGGGGCGGTGGCGATCCACACCGTGGCGACCTCCCCTTTGAAAGGGTCCGTGCGCTTCCTTGCGGTCGAGGGGGTTTTCAGCGGTTACCGGCGCATCGCCCAGGACAAGGCGGCCAGTTTCTTCCTGACGTGGCCCTTTCAGATCCCCATCCGTTGGGGGTTCGACGACACCTACAGCCCCGACCGCTTCATCGCCCAAGTCGCCCCGGTGCCGCTGTTGCTGATCGAAAGCGGGGAGGATCCGGTCATTCCCGAGGGGCATGCCAAGCGACTGTACGATTTGGCGAAGGATCCCAAGGGGCTGTGGACGGTCAACGATGGCGCGGGCCACATCGAAGCCTTTGCCAACCCCGAGGTGCGGGGGCGGTTTCTTGAGGCGCTGGAGCAATACCTGGGCCCGCCCCCGGAGGGGGGATGTGGACAGCGGTGATTGATCTCACGTGACCTTTTTGATCTGGGTTGTCATGCTCTCAGCATTCTGAGGATGGGTGAACATTTTCACCCCCCGACCCACAAGCTTGGAGGCTGTCATGAAGAAATTGCTTGTTGCTGCCGTTGCTGTTCCCGCCCTGATGCTGGCCGCCGCCCCCGCCGCCTTGGCTGGTGGAAAAGACAACGTCGGTTGTGGTCTGGGGACCCAGGTCTTCGGCAGCAAAATGAACAACTCTCTGGTGTTCCAGGTGCTCGCCGCCACCACCAACGGGATTTCGGCCAATCAGACTTTCGGCATCTCGACCGGCACTCTGGGCTGCGACAAACCCAGCACCGTCGCCTCCAACGAGCGTCTGAACGAGTACGTGCAGGGCAACATGGATCTTCTGGCCCGCGACATCGCCATGGGCAAGGGCGAAACCCTCGACGCCCTGGCCGAGCTAATGGGGGTTCAGGCGGGCAGTCAGTCGCTGTTCAACCTGACCCTGCAAGCCAACTTCGCCCAGATCTTCCCCTCCGAGGGGGTCCAATCGGCCCACGTCATCGACGCCATCGTGCGTGTGACCCAGGGTTGATCGAGCGTTTGACCGCCGTGATGCACAGCTGGATCAAGGGGATGCGGGCAACCGCATCCCCTTTTTTTTGCCTGTTTGGGTTGTTGGCGGCGTGGCCCGCATGGGCCGACGCCGCACCGGCCGACGCCTGGATCGCCCAGGCCCGCGCCGGCCACTGGGCCCAGGAGCGGATGTGGCGGGTGCTGCTCCACTTTCGGGGCGACGAGCCCCAAAGCCTGATCGACGATCCCCTCTTTTTCCTTGCGCCCCAAGGCTTCCACGATCCCGAGGCGGAGCTTGAGGCGACCTTGGCCGGGATGGCGACGGGGGGGGAGCCCGACGAGGCGACCGTCTGCCGCTTCCCGGCCCGGAGCCTGTGGCTGCGCGATAAGCTGGGGCTTCCCCCCGAGGCGCTGCCGCAGGTCTCCTGCCCGACGCTGGACAAGGGGCTGGCCAACATGGAGCCGCGCGCCGCCACCCTGGTGTATCCGGTGGGCGACATGAACAGCCCCGGCACCATGTTTGGCCATACCCTGCTGCGCATCGACGGCGGTTTTGAGAGCCCGCTGCTCTCGTATGCCATCAGCTATGCCGCCCAGTTCGACCCCGACGCCAACAGCTTGGCCTACATCTACAAGGGGATCTTTGGCGGCTACCCCGGCCGCTACTCGGTGCAGCCCTACTTCGAGAAGGTCAAGGAGTACAGCAACCTCGACCAACGCGACATCTGGGAATACCGCCTGACGTTGAGCCCCGAGCAGGTCCGGCGCATGGTGCTGCACGCCTTCGAGATCCACCGCACGACCTCCGACTATTATTTCCTCGACGAAAACTGCTCCTACAACCTGCTGTTTCTCGTCGAGGCGGCCCGTCCCGACCTGCACCTGACCGACCGGTACAACCTCTGGGTCACCCCCGGCGACACGGTGGCCGACATCCGGGCGGCGGGGTTGATTCAAGAGGTGCGCTATCGCCCTTCCCAGTCCAGCCGCCTGTGGTTTCAGGCGGGGCAGATGAGCCCCGAGCAGGTCGAGTGGGCGGCCGATCTGGCCCATGGGGAGGCCACGGTCGAGCAGTTGGATGAGGGGGGGATGGAGGTCGCGGCGCAGACGACCGTCTTGGACGCCGCCAGCGAGCTCCTGCGCCTGGACTACGGCAAACACCGATTGACCCAGGCTGCGTACCTGCCCCGCTTTCTCGCCCTGTTGCGGGCTCGCAGTGCTCTGGGCAGTCCCAGCGGCGACCCCGAAATGCCATTCCCCCCCCGTCCCGACCTGGGCCATCCCCCTTCGCGTATGGTCGCAATGGTGGGAGGGCAGGGGGGCGACGGCTTCGTCGAGTGGCGCTACCGTCCCGCCTACCACGAGCTACTCGACCCCGCCCCCGGTTACGGCGATGGGAGTGAGATTCAGTTTTTGCCGATCAGTGTCCGTTATTACCCCGCCTTGAAGCGGGCCCGCTTGCAGCAGCTCGATCTGTTCCGCATCGACTCCCCGGCGCCGCGCAGTCCCTTTTTCTCGCCCATCTCGTGGCGGGTTCGGCTGGGCTGGAGCGCCAGCGATCCCTTGGACCCTTTGGCTCCTGTCATGGCGCGCCTTGCCCCTGGTCTGGGCGGTACTTGGCGGCTGGGGGGGCAAACCCTGGGCTACGTGATGGCCCAGGCCGAACTGGCCGCCTCGCAGCATTGGGGCAAGGGGTACCGCTTGGGGGGCGGCGGCGTGGTTGGCGCGGTCTGGCACGAGGGGGGCTGGGGGATGCGCGGCGAGGTCGGGACGATCGCCTACGGCCCTGGTCGAGCGGTGTGGGAACGACGGGCCAGTCTGGCCGCCAGTTGGAGTGTCGATCCCGATTGGGCGTTGCGAGGCGAGGGGGAGGTGGTGGAGCGGGATGGACGGCAGGTGGCGACCTGGATGTTGGGGTGGGCGGGGTATTTCTGAGGGGCATTCCCCCAACTGATTGCTCCTTCCCCTCCTGGTGGGAGGCCGGTTGGGGGTGCAACCAGTCTCCAACGGCAACGCTCTTGCCGCTGGCCCCATTCGTCCTTCATATGCCCGGTATTTGTCAGGGGGGAGGGAGACCCATTCGAGGGGTGGAATGACGTCGACTCGCCCGCCCGCAGACAACAAGGTTTTGATAGAAGCCGCCGGTGATCGGCGTCGGGGACGCCTCCACAACACCGCACCGCATCGTCTGTAGGAGCGCCGCCCTCGGCGCGATGCTTCGTTGACCGTTCGAATAGGCTGTTCCCGCCGGTGATCGGCGTCGGGGACGCCTCCTACAAAACCGCACCGCATCGTCCGTAGGAGCGCCGCCCTCGGCGCGAGCTTTGTTGACCGTTCGAATAGGCTGTTCCCGCCGGTGATCGGCGTCGGGGACGCCTCCTACAAAACCGCACCGCATC
>MNWR01000040.1:16749-27785 GCA_001872725.1 Proteobacteria bacterium CG1_02_64_396
CCGCATCGTCCGTAGGAGCGCCGCCCTCGGCGCGATGCTTTGTTGACCGTTCGAATAGGCTGTTCCCGCCGGTGATCGGCGTCGGGGACGCCTCCTACAAAACCGCACCGCATCGTCTGTAGGAGCGCCGCCCTCGGCGCGATGCTTTTCCCCTCCCGCGCCATCCCCCCATCACCAACATGCGCTAACGTATCCCCCTCTTGAATCCAAACCCCAAGGATCCCAACCATGACCACCCCCTCGACCCTCGACACCCTCTTCCGCCCCACCTCGGTTGCCGCTGTCGGGGCCAGCGAACGGGTCGGCTCTGTGGGGCATGGGCTCATCCAAAACCTGCTCGACGGCTCCTTTACCGGGAAGGTCTACCCGGTCAATCCCAAACACGACACCCTGCTCGGCGTCCCCTGCTTCCCGAACCTGGCCGCCATCGGCCAGCCGGTCGATCTGGTTGTCGTCGCCACCCCCTTGAAATACGCCCCGCAAACCATCCGCGACTGCGCCGCCGTCGGTTGCCATACCGCCGTGGTCCTCTCGGCGGGGGGGAAGGAGGCGGGGGAGGAGGGGAAGGCGATTGAGGAGGAGCTGGTGCGCGCCGCAAGGGAGAGCGGCGTTCGGGTGCTGGGGCCGAACTGCCTGGGGATTCAGGTGCCGGGGGTGGGGCTCAACGCCTCGTTCGCCAGCCACATGGCCCCGACCGGACGGGTCGCCTTCCTGTCGCAAAGCGGGGCGCTGTGCACGGCGATCCTCGATCAGGCGATGGTGAGCCAGACCGGGTTTTCCCATTTTGTCAGCGTCGGCTCCCAGGCCGACCTGAGCTTCGGCGACCTCATCGACACCCTCGGCGCCACGGAGGAGGTCGAGAGCATCATCCTTTACATCGAATCGCTCACCGACGTCGCCCGCTTCATGTCGGCCGCCCGTGCGGTCTCGAAGATCAAGCCGATCCTAGCGGTCAAAAGCGGCCGCTCCGCCTCGGGGGCCAAGGCGGCGGCCAGCCATACCGGGGCGATGGCCGGATCCGACACCGTCTTCGACGCCGCCTTGGCGCGCGCCGGGGTGATCCGGGTCGACACCGTCGCCCAGCTTTTCGACTGCGCCAAGGCGCTGGCCAAACAGCCACGCCCCACCGGGGGACGGGTGGCGGTGCTGACCAACGCGGGCGGCCCCGGCGTCATGGCGGCCGACGCCCTGGAGCGGCTTGGCGAGCGCCCCGTCTCTTTGAGCAGTTCGACCGTCGCCGCTCTGAACGCCTGTCTTCCCCCCTACTGGAGCCACAACAACCCGGTCGACGTGCTCGGCGACGCCACCCCGGAGCGCTACGCGGCGGGGCTGAAGGTGCTGTTGGCGGCCGAGGAGTGCGACGCCGTCATCGCCATCCTCACCCCCCAATCGATGACCGACCCGCAAGGGATCGCCGCGGCGCTGGTTGAAGCCTCCCAGGGGTCGAAAAGGCCGGTGATGGCGGTGTGGATGGGGGGGCTCGACGTGGGGCCGGGGCGGCAAACCCTGGAGGCGGGGGGGGTTCCCTGTTTCGAAACCCCAGAACAAGCGGTCGAGGTGGTGATGGCGATGGTCCGCTACAGCCGCAACCTGGCCGCCCTGCAAGCGACCCCCCAAGGGTTCGGGGCGCCGCTGCGCAGCGACACCCGGCAGGCCGCCGCCTTGATCCGCACCGAGCTTGAGCGCCATCCCGACGGGCTGGTCCTCTCCGAGATCGAATCCAAGGCGCTGCTGGCCTCGTACGGGGTGCCGGTCAACGCCACCGAGGCGGCCCACACGGTGCAGGCGGCGGTGCAGACGGCGGCCGAGTTCGGCTACCCGGTGGCGATGAAGCTGCTCTCCCCCACCATCACCCACAAGTCGGACGCAGGCGGAGTGCAGCTCAACCTGCGCGGCGAGGAGGATGTCCGTCGCGCCTACGCCGCCATTCAGGCCAACGCCCTAGCCTACGGCGGGGAGGGATCGTTCTGGGGGGTGACGGTGCAGCCGATGCTGCCCCGCCCCGACTTCGAGCTGATCCTGGGGGGGCGGCAGGATCCCTCCTTCGGTCCGGTGCTGCTCTTCGGGATGGGGGGAATTTTGACCGAGATTTTGGAGGACACGGCGCTGGAACTCGCCCCCCTCAACCGCCACTTGGCCGGACGGATGATCGAGCGCACCCGGGTTGCCAAGCTGCTGGGGGGCTACCGCAACCGTCCCGCCGCCGACCGGGCCGCGTTGGAGGAGATCCTGGTGCGGCTGTCGGACCTGATGGCCGACTTCCCCGAGATCACCGAGCTCGACATCAATCCGTTGTTGATCCACGAGGGGCGCCCGGTGGCGGTCGACGCCCGGGTCGCCCTGGCCCCCACCTGCCAAAGCGCCCCCCGCCACATGGTCATCCGCCCCTACCCCAAAGAGCTCGAAGAGGGGTGGGTGTTGCAGGAGGGGACCCCGGTGCTGATCCGCCCGGTGGTGCCCGAGGATGAGCCGATGCTGGTCCACATGCTGGAGCAAGCCCGGGAGCAGGAGGGGCTGTTCCACTACTTCGACCAGGCGGGGCCGAAGCTGCACGAGGCGATGGCGAAGTTGGTGCAGAACGACTACGACCGGGAGATCGGCCTGGTCGCCGTCGAGCAACCCCCCGGAAAACCGAGGATTCTGGGGATCGTGCGCATCCTGCAAGACCCCATCCGCCCCACCCAGGCCGACTTCGCCCTGGCCGTGGCGGCGGGATGGCAAGGGCAGGGGCTGGGCCGCAAGCTGCTCGCCAAGGGGATCGAGGTGGCCAAAGGCCGGGGGATCGAGCGGCTGGGGGGGCGGATCAACGCTTCAAACCAGAGGATGAGAGGTTTGGCGGAGAGTATGGGGTTTGGATTTGAGGAGGGGGATGGGGTGGCTTGGTTGGGGTTGGGGGGTAAGCTTTAACGAAAGCTTCGGTAACGGCTTTTCATGCCATTCTTCGTTGGAGATTCCATTTGTTATCAGCTGTCGAACAACAAAGGCTGCATGTCTCGCGTGCAACCGGTGCGGACAAGAAGTCGCAATTCGGGCAGTTTCTAACGCCCGAGCGGACGGCAGTCTTTATGGCCAACCTTTTTCCGCAGGCGGGGGAGGGTGTTTGTCGTTTGCTCGATGCGGGGGCGGGGATCGGTTCCTTGTCGGCTGCTTTTTTGAGTCGCTGGCGGTCGGGCGGTTTCAAGTTCGAGCGGACCGAGGTCGATGCCTTCGAGATCGACGCCGCCTTGCATCCGTACCTTGCGCAAACCCTTGAAGCCTTTCAACGCAGCGATTCGTTGTCGATTCATGTTCGAGACGACGATTTCATCCATGCCTCGGTCGAAGTTCTTTCGGGTGGTTTGTTTTCACCCGCGGGCAAGCGCTACACCCACGCAATCCTCAATCCCCCCTACAAAAAAATTCAAAGTCGTTCGGCCCATCGGTTGGCGTTGCGCCAGGTCGGCATCGAAACGGTCAATTTGTATTCGGCCTTCGTCGCCTTGGCGCTGGCGCAGATGGAGGAAGGCGGGCAGGTCGTGGCCATCGTGCCGCGCAGTTTTTGCAACGGGCCGTATTACCGTCCTTTTCGGGATTTTGTGCTCGAACGGGCGGCGCTTCGCCACATGCATCTGTTTGCTTCGCGCAACAAGGCTTTCAAGGACGACAGAGTCTTGCAGGAAAACATCATCATTCGGTTGGAGAAAGGCGGAAGACAGGGTCCGGTCACCATTTCGACTTCGACCGACGATACTTTCGACGATTTGAGCGTTCACGAGCATCCATTCGACCGCATCGTTTTCCCGAGCGACCCCGAGTGCTTCATCCATGTGCCGACCTCGCCCGACGAAAGCGTTTTCGATTCCTCCGAGTCCCTGCGTTATTCCTTGGCGGAGCTTGGCCTGTCGGTATCGACGGGGCCGGTGGTCGATTTCCGTCTCAAGGAACATCTGCGCGCCATGCCCGAGGATGGAACGGTGCCGCTGTTGTATCCGGGGCACATCAAAAGCACCGAGACAGCCTGGCCCTCATCGGCGTTGAAAAAGCCAAATGCCATTGCCGAAAACGATGCGACTCGGAAATGGCTTTATCCGGTCGGGTTTTACTGCGTGGTTCGTCGATTTTCGGCCAAAGAGGAGCGACGGAGAATCGTTGCTGGCGTGGTCGATCCCAAAGATTTCAGCGGGTATTCCCGACTGGGTTTCGAGAACCACTTAAATGTGTTTCACGAGGGCAAAAATGGGATACCGGAATCCTTGGCCAGGGGGCTTGCTGTCTTCCTCAATACGACAGCGGTGGACGAGCACTTTCGCCGCTTCAACGGCCATACCCAGGTCAATGCCACCGATTTGAAGCTGATGAAATATCCCAGCCGCGAGGCGTTGATGCGACTCGGCCAGTGGGCGTTGCGGCATAGTGAGCCCACCCAGGACATGTTGGACGAGCAATTGGAGAAGCTGACGGCATGAGCAAAAGGACCAAGAGCCGTATCAACGAGGCGTTGCGGATTCTCGTTGCCCTCGGGTTGCCAAAGGGACAGCAGAACGAACGATCCGCCCTGTGTTTGTTGGCTTTGCTCGACCTGATCCCCGGCAAGGGATGGGCTGACGCCGCCAGCCCCTTGATGGGGATTACCCCGATCATGGATTGGGCGAAGCAGCATTACAGAAAGGATTACGCGCCGAACACCCGCGAAACGTTTCGGCGCCAATCGATGCACCAGTTTTGCGATGCGGGAATTGCGCTCTACAACCCCGACAAGCCCGACCGACCGGTCAACAGCCCCAAGGCGGTTTACCAAATCGAACCTGCCGTGTTGGTTCTTCTGCGCACCTATGGGATGGCGGAATGGCAGGCCAATCTCGCCAACTATCTGGCCAAGCGCGAAACCTTGGTCGAGCGATATGCAAAAGAACGGGAGCAGGCGCGCATTCCCGTGGAGATCGGTCACGACCAACACATCACACTCAGCCCCGGAGAACACAGCGAATTGATCGGGGCCATCATCGAGGATTTCGCGGAGCGTTTTGTCCCCGGAAGCGAGTTGGTCTATGTCGGAGATACCGGAGACAAATGGGGTTATTTCAACGACGAGTATTTGGCCGGTTTGGGTGTGAGGGTCGATGCCCACGGCAAGATGCCCGACGTGGTTCTGCACGATACGAAAAGGAATTGGTTGTTGTTGGTGGAGTCGGTGACCAGCCATGGTCCGGTCGACGGCAAAAGGCATCATGAACTTGCCGATCTGTTCAAGGATTCCACCGCCGGTTTGGTTTACGTGACCGCATTTCCGAATCGCGCCGTGATGGGGCGGTACCTTGGCGAGATCGCGTGGGAAACCGAGGTCTGGGTGGCCGATGCGCCATCGCACCTCATCCACTTCAACGGCGACCGTTATTTGGGGCCTCATCCTTGAGGCGGAATCGGCGGGATGGTAGGGGCTGGGCGCAAGCTGCAGGCCAAGGGGATCGAGGTGGCGAAAAGCCGGGGGATCGAGCGGCTGGGGGGGGCGGATCAACGCTTCAAACCAGAGGATGAGAGGCTTGGCGGAGAGTATGGGGTTTGGATTTGAGGAGGGGGATGGGGTGGCTTGGTTGGGGTTATGAGGGCGGGTGGATGGATGGGAAAAGAAGTGCCCCCTCGCCCCTTAGGGAGGCGCTGATTTAATAGCGCTTCCGAGCGCCCCAGGGCTGGTCGCTGTCGTAGGAGGCGACCCTGTCGCCGAAGACCCGCTCTGTCGTAGGAGGCGACCCCGTCGCCGAAGACCCGCTCTGTCGCAGGAGGCGACCCCGTCGCCGAAGACCTGCTCCGGCATTGAAGCGCCTGTAAATCCCCCCTGTCCCCCCTTTGACAAGGGGGGGACGCTCACGGGAGGCGTTCGGGGCGAGTTAATCAGCGTTTCCTTAGGGAGACGCTGATTAAAGGCATCCTGCCTTGAATCAGCACGCTACGCAAAAAGCGTCGTTTTTTCTTCGCGTTCAAAATCAGTCACTTACGGTCCTGATTTTGGCGGCCCATCCCTGGACCGCTCGGAAGCGCGAATAAATCAGCGCTTCCTTAGGGGAGAGGGTTGGGGTGAGGGGTGGTTGTTCTTTGAGCGGAGTGGCAGGGGATGGCGGTGGTTGAGCGGTGTGCAAGGTTCTCTGGAGGGACGCGCTCCGTCGCGTCCACGGCCACGACGAAGCGTGGACTACGGCGGTGTGGGAGGAAGGTGACTTTAAGCGTGAAAGTGGCCTATTAAGACCTGAACCCGTTCCTTTTTATCAGAGGCGCGTTTTAATAAATATTTCAACTAAGGAATAACGATGCCAGACCTGAAAGCATTCGTGGGTAATTTTCTTATAGAAGGGGAAGAAATAAGTCACCACGGAGAAGGTTGGGTTCGTGATAGGTTGACATTTAACTGTGATGGCTTCACCTATGTTTTTATCCAAAGCCAAAAGGTGCTCAGATCTGATGGTAAGAGGGGTTCATGGGAGTTTGTTCCGAGTGCTGTTGTTTGCTGTGAAAATGTAAATGAAGATGACTTTGAAAAATCTCTAGAAGTTTTGAACAGGTTATGTTGGATATTGACTTTCGCAACGATGTCACCTGTAGCTGTTTATGGCTATGAATATCCAAATGGAACGGGTAATGGTAAATTCTTGGATGTGGCAAAAAATGCACGATTTCATAGGCCGGTATTTGCTGATGGAAAGCAAATTAAAAAGTTTGTATCCTGCGTCTATGAGACTTATAAATCGTTGGAACACAAAAGAAGGCTAAATGGAGTTATTGATTACATAAATCAGGCTGACAATTTAAATCAAGCCATTGAGGTTAAATTGATTATTTTGTTGGTTCTAATGGAAAACATAAAACATTCATTCGCAGAAAGTAAAGAAATACCGTTTATAGATAAGCACTTCAGAAAACGACCAAAACCCCAAAAAGGAAGAGATGTATTTTCCTTTAAAGAATTGCTGGATATGATGTTTTGTGATGCAGGAATGCATATTGACTTGAAGCCAATTGTTGATCTTAGGAATGAGATTATCCATACGGGATTAACGGGGGAAGACTACTCATGGCAGCGGGGTCATTATGAAGTTATTCAAGATATTATTCGCGAGTATGTGCTTAGAATTATTGGTTACAATGGTGGTTATTTTTCTTATTCATCGGGAGGAAATAAATTCCTAGAAATTTGAATTTCATCAGTGAATAAGAGGGTTCAAGTCTTGGTCTTTCATCCCCCCCCTTTGACCCCCAAGGTTCGTAGGCAAAAAGAGGGTGGCGAGGTCCGGCAGGTAGGCATCCCCGAAATAAACTCCGCAACATCAAGAGCCAAGAGCGTTTATCCACAGATTACGCAGATTACGCAGATTTAAAGGCGAACCCAAAAATGCTTGGGGTTTAATCTGCGTGAATCTGCGTCATCTGTGGAAAAAGGTTTTCAACAAGATCCACGCGGGGCAGCGGGGTCAGGTTTTGACAAGCCACTTTTCCAGCAAGATTGCTTCCTCGTAGGGCTGTGAGGACGGGGGTTGTGGTGGATTCCGGGTCCGGCTTCGCCGTCCCGGAATGACGCCGGGTGGAGGTGGTGGGGGCGACCTCCGGTATGCTGGAGGCCCCCGCGCGCTCCACCCGCCCCCTATCCCCATTGCTCCCTACACATCCCCCATCCGGTCGAATTGAACGAATCGAACGATTCGACCATCATAGGCCCGTCGTTTCACCACGGGAGGATTCCACCATGCAAACCTTGACCGCCAACGAGGCGAAAACCCGATTCGGCGAGATGCTCGACCTGGCCCAGCGCGAGCCGGTGCGCGTTACCCGGCGCGACCGGGTCGTGGGGGTGATGGTCAGCGCCCAGGACTATGAGGCGATGCGGACCTTCTACGCCGACCGCTTGCGCCACAACCTGCAGGCGGGGGCGCAAGCCGCTGCGGCGGCGGGGTTGACCGAGGAACAGCTTGCTCTGCTGTTGGCCGACGAGAGTTGAGCCATGACCCCCTTCGAGCGGGCGGTGGTCGATACCCATGTGTTGCTCAGTGCCGCGTTGATCCCAGATGGCATTCCGGCCCGGTTGGTGGATCGATTGCTGCAAAACGGACGGTTGGTTTTTTCGGCGGTCACCTTTGCCGAGTTCGAATCCCGCATCTGGAAACCCAAGTTCGACCGCTACCTGACCATTGAGCTGCGCAAGTTGTTGCTGCACGACCTCAATGCCAGCGCCCTTTGGGTGGAAATCCCCCCCGAACTGGCGGCCCGCACCTTCAGCCGCGACCCCCACGACGATCCCTTCATCCACGCCGCCCTGGCCGTCGGGGCCAGCCGCTTGGTCAGCGGCGACGACGACCTGCTGTGTCTCGATCCCGTGGAGGGGGTGCGGATCCTCACGCCCAGGCAGGCATGGGAGGCGTTGGGGAGCGGGTGAGGGGATGGGGCGCGGCAAGGTTCAAGCCCCCCGATAGTTACCTCCCGCTCTTCCCCGCGTCATCCCAGGGTCCCGTTCCCCATCGAGCTCAAGGCCGCCACAAGTTTCTTGGCAATGATGGCGCAGGGGGGCCGAGGGTGGGATTGAATTGCCACGACGATGCGTCTGGGTAGGATCGGCCATCGCATTGGGCGATGGCCGAACATTAAAAACGGACACCTGAAAGGAGTCTTTATGAACAAGGCTGGTATCGCGGCAGTGGTGGGTCTGATGTTGGCGGGTTGTGCAGGGCAGGTACCGCCGGACAACGTATTTCCCATTAACGGAATGGTGGTCACCCTGTCTCCCGAGGAGATGCAGGAGCTTCGCGATGCGTGGGTGGATGAATCGCTCACCGCACATCCGCTGGTGACAGCGCTTGAAATTGCAGACGTGAGGTGGACGCTGGATTTCATTGCGCTTCGGGAGTCCAAGCGTAAACCCCAGCCCTGTCGCACCCTCAACTTCGAGGGGATTGAACATACCCCGGAGGGGATCACCGATATGAGGGGGCAACATCCCCCCGCAGGTCGTTTCGACGAGTTCTGGCGACTCAATGCATGTGGCGTTGAACGGGGCTATCGCGTGTTCAATCCGCAATCGACCATGGAATTGGCTATTGATGAAGCTCCCCTCCAAGGGGCAACACGCAATCCTTGACCGGCCCTGGAGCCTGATTTTTCTCGCCTGCGCAGGAATGCCCCCAGGGAAGGGGGCAAGATCAGCTGGGGTTAGGGTGGATTCGGGGTCCGGCTGCGCCGTCCCGGAATGACGCGGGGTGGGGCGGTGGAATCGACACCGTAAAAACCCAAAAACATGTCCGTAGATGACGCCCCCTGCATCAGACTAGGAGTCTGTCGGGCTTGAGCGTCCGTAGCGAGCCGAGTGGGGAATCGAGGCCAAATTTTCACGGTTTTGAGGATCATAGTGGTGGCTATGTGACGAGAAACCGGGGGAATTTGGACCGATTACCCGCCGGCGCAGTAGGACGATCTCAAGTCCGACAGACTCCTAGTTGTCGCCGTATTCGAATTTTCTAATTTAGGGGGCAGGAGGTGCCCGTATGGCACGACATGCACAAGCATTCAAAGATCGGGTAGTGGCGCGGTTGCTGGCGCCCGAGGTGTTGCCGGTGTCCGAAGCGGCCCGGCAGTACGGGGTTTCGGTGGCGACGTTGGAACGTTGGCGTTCTGCGGCGCTGGGCGAGGCTGCGTCGGCGTCTACGTGGAGCGCTGCCGCCCGTCTGTAGGCGGTGATCGCCACGGCAAGTCTGGACGAAAACGCCAAAAGCGCCTGGTGCCGCCAGCACGGGGTGTTCCCCAGCGAATTGGACAAGTGGCGCCGCAGCGCGGTGGCGGCGCTGGACGATCCCGCCGGGGCGCAGCCCAGTCCCAAGCAGATCCGAGAGGACCGCAAGCGCATCAAAACCTTGGAGCGTGAGTTGCACCGCAAAGACAAGGCGCTGGCCGAAACCGCCGCCCTGCTGGTGCTGGCAAAAAAGCTCTCGGCGATCTACGGGGAGGGCGCGGACGCATGATTCGCCTGGAAGATCGCCAGCAGTTAGCCCACGACATCCAACAGGCCCAAGCCGCCAAAGCGCCGCTCAAACAGGCCTGCGATCTGGTCGGCATCGACGTGCGCACCCTGCAACGCTGGAAGCAGGGCGGAGGTTTGACCCAGGGCGACCGTCGTCCTACGGCCAACCACCCAAAACCTGCCCACGCCTTGACCGACGAGGAGCGCGGGCAGATTTTGCGCATCGCCAACGAGCCCCGTTTTGCCGAGGTGCCGCCCGCCCGGATCGTCCCGATGCTGGCCGACGAGGGGTGTTACCTGGCCAGCGAAGCCAGCTTTTACCGGGTGCTGCGCGACGAAGGGCAAACCCAACACCGGGGCCGGGCCAAACCGCCGCGCAAAAACCGTCCGCCGACCACCCACGTGGTCACCGCGCCTGGCCAGGTGTGGTGCTGGGACATGACCTACCTTCCCGCCGTAGTGACGGGGCAGTGGTTTTTCTTGTATCTGATTCTGGATCTGTACAGCCGCAAGATCGTCGGCTGGGAGGTCAACGAACGCGACAGCAGCGAACATGCAGCCCAGTTGGTACGCCGCACGGCGCTGGCCGAGGGGGTGCATGGAGCGCCGGTCAAACCGGTGCTGCACGGCGACAACGGCGCCACCCTGAAGGCCACATCGGTGCTGGCGATGCTGCATTGGCTGGAGATCGAACCGTCGTACTCCCGGCCCAGGGTGTCGAACGACAACCCCTACGCCGAGTCGCTATTCCGCACCGCCAAATACCGCCCTGAGTTCCCGTCTCGGGGCTTTGCCGACATGGAGCAAGCCCGCACCTGGGCCGCAGCGTTTGTGCATTGGTACAACCAAGAACACCGCCACAGTGGCATCGGCTACGTCACCCCGGCACAGCGCCACGAAGGGCAAGACCAGGCCATCCTGGCTGCCCGACACGAGCTTTACGTCGCAGCCAAACAGGCCAACCCCAGACGCTGGTCGGGCGCCACTCGCAATTGGACCCCCGTGGCCGCAGTTACCCTAAACCCAGAGCGGGAAAACCCCGCCACCACCGCTTGGGATACGG
>MNWR01000041.1 GCA_001872725.1 Proteobacteria bacterium CG1_02_64_396
CTGCCTGGACGCTCAAAAAGGGTCGACAGCCCCTCCATGGCCACCTTCTTCCACTGGCTGATCTGCGCCGGGTGGATTTGGTGTTCACTGGCCAACTCGCTTGTGGTTTTGACCCCCTTCAGGGCCTCCAGCGCCACCTTCGCCTTGAACTGCGCACTGTGTCGTTTGTGTTTTCCGGGCATCGCTTGGCTCCTCGCTCTCGCCAATCATGCCCCCTCGGTCTTAACAAAACCTACTGTCCAGTTTTTGGGGTCCACTTCATGTCGATCAAGATTGACCCCTTCAAGCGCGCCGCTCAGGTGTAAATTCCAGAGGTAGTCGTTGTGGGGTGGGGGTGACGAGGGGGGGAGTTGTTCGGGGATCGCGAATTGAAACCCCAGACTCAAGATCGCCCCGCGCCGTTGTGGAGTGATCGTTCGTTGGTCCTGCCAGACGATGGTGTGCTCGCTGCGTCCGCGCACGACCACCTCATGCAGGCAACTCAAGGTTGCGACAAATCGCCCCTGATCGCCGTCGGGGAGTCTCAACGCCAGATGCCCCCCCAACACCCCCCCCACCGTCGCCACAGGGGGATTCATCGTCAGGGTGGGCTCGCCAAAACGGCGCCATTCCACCGTGCGCCGAATCGCCGCTACCACCAGTCCTACACCGAAGAGCGGAATCAACAACCCCGCAATGGCCCAAGGGCTCCCGCTCGGAACCTGCACCAAAATCTCGTCCAGTACCGGCAGGGTTGCCCCGTTCCACAAGACTGCAAACGCCCACAACACAATCACGAGCAACTTGGTGTGGGAGCCGGGCCAATCTTGCCGGTCGCGGGGTGGTTCGGGCCGGTTATGGGACCGATTCAAAGCCATGGTGATCTCCTTTGCCTGAGCGTCGCTTGACACCCTACACCACCCATGGCCCCAGCATCATGGCCAAGGGCTGCCACTGCGGGTCGAGAACGCAACCACCCACAAAAAAACCCCGGCAGGCGACCCTGCCGGGGTTTTTTTTCTGCTACGACGGGATGCCGCTTACCGCTGAACCGGCTCCCAGAGCTTAACGTCGTCGACCACCGAGTAACCGCCGGAGGAGGCGAGAAAACCGACCTCGCCCCGCTCCCAGTACTCATCCTCAAAGCCAACCACGAATTTGCCGTTCATGTAGCAATCGATCTTGGAACCCACCGCCACAACCTTGAAGTGATTCTTTTCAAGGCCGGGGTTGATGGCGGGCGAGGTGAACCCCTTCAAGATGTAGAAGCTCTTGCCTTGGCGGTAGCGACCCAGGCGGTATTCACCGTCGTTGTACCAAAGGAAGAAGTAGGAGTCGCTCTCGATGTAGCCGCCACTGCTGCGGAATTCGATGGCCATCGATTGGTACTTACCCTCGATGGGCTGGAACTCCACATCCCCCTCAATAATGAAATTATCCAGGTTGTTCCAGGGTGGTGGGTAGTGGGTGTAGGCGTGGATCGATTCATTGCCGGTCGCATCGAGGTGCAGTTTGCCGCGCCGATAGGCCTCCCCCTTCCCCTCGTTAACCACCAAGTAATGCTGATCCATTTCGTCTTCGAGCAGCAGTTTCCCCTCGGTAATGTTGGGCAGCAACGGGGTGGTGGAGACCACCGCGTCTTTCATGGGAATCGGTTCGGGAGAGACCCAATCGCCCTTGGCCGGGGGATCGTTGGCATCGACGCTCGACTTGAGTTTGGTCATGGTGCGGTCACCGCTAACCTTCACCACCTCCAACTGACCGACCCGGTTCTCTTCGTTGAAGAGCACCTCGCCGTCGTCCCCCAACAGCTGGGTTTTGCGCTCAACGAAGAGGCGGTCGCCCGGCTTGAGCCCATGGGTTTGCCCCAAATCGATGATGAACACCCCCTTGGCGACCCCGAGGATCTCGCCCAACAACGGGTAGGAGTTGAGGATGTTGGCAGCCACCATCCGCCCCTGATCGCTGGCGGTGAAGTTGCTGGTCCCCTCAACCGCGGTCCGCTCGACACTGCCGGTGGTGATATCAATGACCGAGAAGCTGGCCACCACATCGCCGGAGGAATCCTTGTACAAGGTGGTGGCGATGAGTTTGTCGGCGCCGGCGATCTTGCCCAGCTCGACGATCTTGTTGGGATCGATCACCCCCGAGGTCTGAAGACGTTGCTCCTGCATGATCGCCTGGATCCGGTTGCGGTCGACGATCTTGAATTTGTGGCTCTCGATCATGTTCTTGTAGAGCGAGGTTTCGGCCTCACCGATTTGGACCTGAGAGACCCCCCCTTTGCCCTCGACCGGCAAAATGGCGAACGAAATTTCGGCCCAAGCGGAGCTGCTCGTCAGCAGTCCTAAGGCCAGGGCGATGAGTAGCTTTTTCATGAACTCCCCCGTGCGGTTTGGTTTTTGGATGATCGGTGCGCAATGGGCGGAAATGGGGCGGGTGAACTTATGCGCCTACTGTCCCCATTGGGAGGAGGAATGCAATCCCCCAGTCTCGGGGGCGGGGTGATTTTCGAAAGATAGGCGATACAGCGCACAAAAAAAGCGGCACAAAGGCCGCTTGATTTGCACATCGCCAAAGAGGAGGGGTTTACCCCTCCTTGCCACCCTCGCTGCCCGGTAGCTTGCGCAGTCGAATCCCCAGATCGCGCAGTTGGTTTTCCGCCACCCCAGAGGGGGCGTCGGTGAGCAAGCAGGTGGCGCGCTGGGTTTTGGGGAAGGCGATGACGTCGCGGATCGACTCCCGCCCGGCCAACATCGTCACCAAGCGATCCAAGCCAAAGGCGAGTCCGCCGTGCGGGGGGGCGCCGTATTGGAGCGCTTCGATCAGGAAGCCGAATTTGACGTTGACATCCTCTTCGCTTAAGCCCAGCAGCTTGAAAATCCGCTCCTGCATCGCGGGGGTATGAATACGGATCGAACCACCCCCCACCTCGACCCCGTTGAGGACCAGATCGTAGGCCTCGGAGCGAATCCGTCCTGGGTTTTCTTCCATCACAGGGGCATCTTCGGGGTTAGGGGCGGTGAAGGGGTGGTGCAGCGCCTCCCAGCGGTTTTCGTCTTTGTTCCACTCGAACATTGGGAAGTCGACCACCCACAGCGGCGCCCACACCCCTTGAGGAATCAGGTTCAGATCGCGGCCCAAACGGGTGCGCAGCTGGTGCATCACCTCGTGGGTCGTTTTGGCATCCCCCGCACCGAAGAAGATGATGTCCCCCTCCTTCATGCCGGTCGCCTCTTTGAGCGCCTCGATCTCGGCGTCCGCGAAGAACTTGACGATGGGGGACTGCAAGCCGTCGGGATTGACCTTGATCCAAGCCAGCCCCTTGGCGCCGTGCTCCCCGACGAACTTGGTCAGCTCGTCGATCTGCCCCCGGCTCATCGCGGTGCCGCCAGGCACCCGGATCGCCTTAACGATGCCGCCGCCGTCGACCGCACCCCGGAAGACCTTGAACTCCACCCCGCTGGCCCACTGGGTCAGGTCGAGGTGGCACAGCCCGAAGCGCACATCGGGGCGGTCGGTGCCGTATTTGTTCACCGCCTCCCAGTAATCCATCCGCTTCAGGGGGGGCAGGTCGATCCCGGCCACCGTCTTGAAGACGTGACGGATCATCCCCTCGGTGATCCCCATAACCTCGTCGCGATTCAGAAACGAGGTCTCGATGTCGATCTGGGTGAACTCCGGCTGCCGGTCGGCGCGCAGATCCTCGTCGCGAAAGCAGCGGGCGATCTGATAGTAGCGGTCGACCCCACCCATCATCAGCAGCTGCTTAAAAAGTTGGGGCGATTGGGGCAGGGCGAAGAAGGAGCCGTTCTGGGTCCGCGACGGCACCAGGTAATCGCGGGCCCCCTCGGGGGTCGACTTGGTCAGGATCGGGGTTTCGACCTCCATGAACCCTTCGTCTTCAAGGTAGGCCCGGGCCGCCCGGGTCACTTGATGACGCAGCGCCAACGCCTCCAACACCGGACCGCGCCGCATCTCTAGGTAGCGGTAGGTCAGGCGCAGCGCTTCGCTGGGCTCCGACTGATCGTCGATCATGAAGGGGGGGGTCGCCGCCTTGTTGTGGATCGTCAATTCCTGGGCGACCACCTCGATGGTGCCGGTGGCCAGCTTGGGATTGAGGGTCCCCTCGGGACGGGCGCGGCAGACGCCAATCACCCGCAGCACATCCTCGCTGCGCAGATGTTTGGCCGCCTCGGCGAATTCGGCGTCGCCGTCGTTGGGATTAAAAACGACCTGGGTCAGGCCGTAGCGGTCGCGCAGATCGACGAAGATCACCCCGCCGTGATCGCGGCGGCGGTGCACCCATCCGTCCAAAACCACGGTTTGACCGATGTGACTGGTACGCAGGGCGCCACAATGATGGGTACGCATGGGATCAACTCGCAGGGGTTCGACACAGTGCCGGGACGACCCGGCAGCTTGAAATTAGGGGGCCTGGACGATGCGGGCGGTCCGGGTCTGGCTGAGCACCTCGTGCAGCAGGCGGCCATCGCTGAAAAACCACCACACCCAGCCAATCGGCCAAAGTGCCAGCAAATACAGCGTGCGCAGCGCCGCCTGTTGGGCGGTAACATGGCGACCGTCGATCTGCACCACCCGCAACTTCCACGGCGCCTGCCCGCTGGTCGATCCCCCCTTCAGCCAAAAATAGAAGTGGTAGAGGTAGATCGTCAGAACCGCCAGGAGGAGGGTGATCCCATGACCCAGCGGCGTGGTGCGTACCCCCTCGGGCAGTAGCCACAGGGTCAGCGCCGACACCAGGAACAGCAACGAGGCCAGGATCAGCAGATCGTAAAACAGCGCCGCCAGCCGAAAGAAAGGGCCGGCTGGAACCGCCTGAGGACGTGTGGGGGTATTGGAGGCTGTGCTCATGATGGCCCCTCCCCCCCACCTTGCGGCGGGGGGGAGGGCTCCTATCAATCGGCCAGAAGGGCTTTCATGGACAGGCGGATCTTCTTGGTGCGGGGATCAACGTCGAGCACCTTGACCTTGACTACGTCACCCTCGTTGACCACGTCGGTGACCGTCTTGACCCGCTCCTTCGAAAGTTCGGAGATGTGGACCAAACCGTCGGTGCCGGGCTTGAGGTTGACGAAGGCACCGAACTCCATAATGCGGACCACCTTGCCCTCAAAGACCTGACCGGACTCGATATCGGAGACGATGGCGTTGATCCGCTCCTGCCCCTTGCGCAGCGCCTCGCCACTGGGGGAGGCGATGAAGATGGTGCCGTCGTCTTGAATGTCGATCTTGACACCGCACTCCTCAGTGATCGAACGGATCACCTTGCCGCCGGTACCGATCACTTCGCGGATTTTGTCGACCGGAATCTTGATGGTGACGATGCGCGGAGCGTAATCGGACATATCGGGACGGGTCGCGTCGATCCCCTTGGCCATCTCGCCCAGGATGTGCAAGCGGCCACCACGGGCCTGATCGAGCGCCTTGGCCATGATCTCACGGGTGATCCCCGCAACCTTGATGTCCATCTGCAGGGCGGTGATGCCGTCGGCGGTCCCGGCGACCTTGAAGTCCATGTCGCCCAGGTGATCCTCGTCGCCCAGGATGTCGGAGATGACCGCCCAGGAGCCGTCCTCCTCCAGAATCAAGCCCATGGCGATCCCGGCCACCGGGGCCTTGATCGGCACGCCGGCATCCATCAGCGCCATCGAGGCGCCGCAGACCGAGGCCATCGAGGAGGAGCCGTTGGACTCCAGAATCTCGGAGACGACCCGGATGGTGTAGGGGAAGGCCTCTTTACCGGGCAGCACGGCGGCGACGGCGCGCTCAGCCAGCTTGCCGTGGCCGATTTCGCGGCGACCGGGGGAGATCATCCGCTTCACTTCGCCGGTGCTGAAAGGGGGGAAGTTGTAGTGGAACAAGAAGCCGCGACGGCTGGAGCCCTCAAGGGCGTCGATGATCTGCTCGTCGTCGCCGGTCCCCAGGGTGCAGATGACCAAACCTTGGGTCTCACCACGGGTGAACAGGGCCGAACCGTGGGCGCGGGGCAGCACGCTGGCCTCGGCCACGATGGGGCGGACCTGATCGTGGGCGCGGCCGTCGATGCGGGGCTCGCCACGGGTGATGCGACCGCGAACGATCTTTTTCTCAAGCGATTTGAACTGCCCCTTCACCGCGTTGATGCGCTCGTCGTCGCTCCCCTCGGGGGCCAGAGCGTCGAGCACCTTGGCGCGGGCCGCCTCCAGCAGGGCGACTCGGCTTTGCTTGTCGGTGGTCGAGTAGGCGGTCTCAAGATCGGCGCCCACGATTGCCTTGACCTCCTCGGCCAGGATCGCGTCCTTGGCAGGGGTGACAAAGTCCATCACGGGGCGGTTGGCGGCGGCACGGACCTTTTCGATCAGGTCGATCACCGGCACGCAGGCATCGTGGCCGAAAATCACCGAACCGAGCATGACCTCTTCGCTCAGACCGCTGGCCTCGGATTCCACCATCAGCACGGCGTCTTTGGTGCCAGCCAGCATCAGGTTCAGGTCGGTGTTCTTGATCTGCTCCAGGGTGGGGTTGAGGACGTACTGACCGTCGATGTAGCCGACGCGCGAACCGGCGATCCAGCCCTGCAGGGGCAGACCGGCCAGGGCGCAGGCGGCCGAGGCGCCGATCATCGCCGGGACGTCGGAATCGTTCTCAAGGTCGAACGAGAGCACGGTGGCGACGATTTGGGTCTCGAAGTGGTACCCCTTGGGGAAAAGGGGACGGATCGGACGATCGATCAAACGGGAGGTCAGGGTCTCTTTTTCAGAGGGGCGCCCCTCGCGCTTGAAGAAGCCGCCGGGGATCTTGCCCGCAGCGTAGGTCTTCTCGACGTAGTTGACGGTCAGGGGCAGAAAATCGACGTCGGAGCGGGCCGAGGGGGCGCGGGTCGCGGTGACCAGGACGATGGTGTCGCCGTAGGTGACCAGGGCGCTACCGCCCGCCTGACGGGCCATGCGACCGGTTTCGATGGTCAGGGTACGACCACCCCACTCGATGGATTCCTTGACGATGTTGAACATGGATCACTCCTGGGTTGAGTCTGGCCCCACCACACACAGCGGGGCTCTGCGAATGGACCAGGAGCCGCCATCGTCCCTGAACGCATCGGTCAATCGCATGGGGCCGGGGGATGATTCCCACCCCATCTGAATGAACGACGGCCCAGGCCATGACGGTCCGGTCCGAAAATAACGAAGCCCCACGTCGGCACACCGGCCAACGTGGGGCTTGGTTCACTTCAGCGATAAAGCGCTTTGAATCTCAAACCAGACGCCCGCTTAGCGGCGCAGGCCCAGACGCTTAATCAACGACTCGTAACGGGCGAAATCCTTACGCTTGACGTAGTCGAGCAACCGACGGCGCTGGCCGACCATCTTAAGCAGACCGCGGCGCGAGTGGTGATCTTTGTGGTGGGTCTTGAAGTGCTCGGTCAGGACGTTGATGCGGTGGGTCAGAACCGCAACCTGCACTTCGGGGGAGCCGGTATCACCTTCGTGGGTGGCGTACTCGGCCATCAATTCGGTTTTCTTCTCAGGGGTAATCGACATTGCCTTCGAACCTCTTGGTATCGGAAAAAACAACCCCAAAGCCAGCCGATCCTCCAGCTCAAGGGGTGGACGCCAGACAGGGCGCCCGAAGGGGTGCGGGTTATACTCAAACCCCCGTCTAGATACAACCTTTTTGGCGGCAACAGACCCCGACTTTCTGACATCGAATCATCCTGGGTGTCGACGTTCAGGGGACAAGATCAGCCCGCCCTTCCCCCTATCCCCCCATCACAATCCTTCATCTCTTTCCCCGTTTTCCTTGTCTGTCAGCCCCATCTCCCCATCATGGCGCCCCTCGGTTCTTCCACCCAAGGAGTCCCTATGGCCACCACCCTTCATGCCACCCAGGCGATGCTCGATGCCCACCATCGTGACGGCGCGAAGTTCGCCCAGATGATGATCGAATCGTTCCACCACCGTTTTGGCGACGCGTTCTGGTCCGACTGGGATCGCCTCATTGGCCCGGTTCTGCCCGAACAACCAACCCTGATTGACCTGGGCAGCGGCCCCGGCATGTTGGTCCAGGCGCTGGGCAAGCGGTACCAGGGCGGCAAGGTCTATGGCGTCGAATGCGCCCCCTATATGTTGGAAGCTCAGGTCGATATGCCTGTCGGCTGTGAAATCCTGGTCGCCGATCTGCATGACCCCAAACTGCCACTACCCGACAACTCGGTCGATGCCGCCATGGCCTCGGTGGTGCTGCACGAGATGACCCAACCGATCCGGGCGCTGCAAGAGGTCTTTCGCTGCCTCAAACCGGGGGGGCGGATGTTTGTGCTCGATTGGGTGCGGGCGCCGCTGGCCCGCTACGTCGAGGCACAAACCACGGAAGAGGCGGTGTTCGGCCCAGAGGCCACCACCGAATCGCTCGATGACCTCTTCACCCACTTCATCGAACACAACCGTTTTACCTGGGAAGATCTGGTCTACATCTGCCAAAAGGTCGGCTTTACCGTGAGAGAGGCGACCGTGATGCGGATGGGCCGTTATGCCCGACTCATCATCGAAAAACCGCAGCCCGAGGAGGCACCTTGAAAACCCGTCCCCCTTACAAACTCAGCGAAAACCGCCCCTTCGTCACCGAGAAAGAATGGACCTGGATCAAACTGGCGGCGCTCAACGAGGACACCATCGCCGACCTGAGCGGCGAAGATCTGCATACCCGTATCGAGGGGGTGATTGAGCTGGGACGCTGTCGCAACCTGACCTCCATCGCCCGCTTGGCGCGGTTGCCGGGGGTAGGCACCCTGACCGCTCAATGGTTGGTCCGGGGGGGCATCGGCGATGTCGATACCCTGCGCGCCACTGCGGCTGAGACCGTCTGTGCCCAGGTCAACACGGCATTGGGTTATCCGGTGTGGGGCGACGAGGTGGTCAGGCAGATTGCGGTGTTGCAGAGCAAAATCGGGGCGTGAACAAAAAAGGGGGGCATTGGCAGCTGCCAATGCCCCCCTTTTTTTTAGGAAGCGCTGATTGATTGGCGCTTCCGAGCGGCCCACGGATGGGTCGCCAAAATCAGGAACGTAGGAGGCGACCTAAGTCGCCGAAGCTCGGCTGGTTTTGCAAGCGAAGCAAAAATGATCGCCGCCTCAGGGCGCCTACTTCTGGTTTTTGCGTAGCGTGCTGATTCAAGGCAGGAGCCTTGAATCAGCGTTTCCCTAAAGGGCTTACCAGGTTCGGGGTCGGTGATCTTGCCGATCCCGTTTCCCCTGAAACGGGGCCTGCCGCAACAGAGGCTGGGTCACCTTGTTGGCGATGCGGGTCAACCACGGGGATGAGGGTGTCGCGCGGGGTTGAGGCGCCGGAACGATCCCGACTTGAGGCGCACGCTCCCCCGGTCTTGACGACCCTACCCGACCTGGCCGCTCATCCAGATCCATCGTCTCGGTGTCGACCGCTACGACCGGACGCCAGCGCTCCGAATTGCTCGCGCCCAGCAAAACAGGCAGCAGGATGCCCGATGCAGCCATCCCCAACGATGTCAGCCCCACCCAAACTGACGTTTTCATCGCGACCTCCTGGTTCTTGACGAAGACCCCCTTGAACTCGACTTTGAGAGTCAAGTTCAAGTACCTTGGACCCATCCGTTTGAAATTTCAAGGGCCAAATTGCACAAAGACTACCTCCACAGCAGCTACGTTTTCTTTCAGTCGTTACCCCTGAGCATCCGCTCCAGCCGCCCCCAGTCTTCGACCGTCAGGGTCACGATTCCCCGCCATTCCAGTTCTTCAATTTGCTCCTGCTCGACCTTGCCGCGGCTCTTGATCCAGGCAATCGTGGCGCCGTCGGCGACCGGAAGACTCAGGGGACGGGTGCGACGATCCTCTTCCAAATGGGCGTCGACCACCTGCAACAAACCCTCGATCCCCTCGCCTGTCAGGGCCGAAATCCCGACCCACCCTTCGGGCAAAACCGGTTCGGGCAAACGGTCGATCTTGTTGGCGACCATCAAGACCGGGATCTCGTCGGCCCCCAGCTCACGCAGCACCTCCTCCACTGCGTCGACCGAGCGCTGCCATTCGGGATCGGAGATGTCGACCACATGCAACAGCAGCCGCGCCTCCAGCACCTCTTCCAACGTGGCGCGGAAGGCGGCGACCAGCATGTGGGGCAAATGGCGGATGAAACCAACCGTGTCGGACAGAACAATGCGCTGCCCCGAGGGGAGGTCGAGGCCGCAGACGGTGGGGTCGAGGGTGGCGAAGAGCTGATCGGCGATCAGCACCCCCTTTTCGGTCAGGCGATGGAAGAGGGTCGATTTGCCGGCGTTGGTGTAGCCGACCAGGGCGATGCCGGGCAGGGGGCGTTGCTTGCGCCCCTGACGCTGGTTGTCGCGGTGGCGCTTGACCTTGCCCAGGTCGTCCTTAATGCGATCCATGCGGTCGCGGATCATGCGGCGGTCGAGCTCGATCTGGGTTTCGCCGGGACCACCCCGCACCCCGATGCCGCCGCGCTGCCGTTCCAGGTGGGTCCAGCCCCGCACCAGGCGCCCCATTTGGTATTCGAGGCGGGCCAATTCGACCTGGAGCTTGCCCTCACGGGTACGGGCCCGTTGCGCGAAAATCCAGAGGATCAGCGCAGTGCGGTCCATGACCTCGACCTCAAGGGCTTTACTCAGATTGGCGGCTTGGATGGGGGTGGTGGCGTGGTCGACCAGGAGCAAATCGGCCCCGGTTGCGGCGATTTGCTCTTTGAGCAATTCGACCTGACCCGGCCCGAAGAGGGTGCCGGGATGAAAGGGGGCCGCGTGGGGGAAAAGGCGGCTTCCTGCCACCTCCAATCCCGCGCTGTCGGCCAGGAGGGTGAGTTCCTCCAGGACCGTTTCGGCACTCAGGGTATCTTCGTCGCGAGCGCGACGGTGGGCGCACAGGGCACGCCCGGGCAACAGCGATTGTTCGATCAGGGTGAAAACCTCAGGTCGAGGGGACGCCCTCTTCTTCGTCCGGAGCACTGTAGAGCTGCACCGTGCGGCTGGGCATGACGGTGGAAATCGCGTGTTTGTAGATCATCTGCACCACATGGTTTTTGAGCATGACCGCGAAATTGTCGAACGCGATCACGGTCCCCTGCAGCTTCACCCCGTTGACCAAGAAGATGGTCACCGGAACCTTGTCCCGGCGGATGATGTTGAGAAACACGTCTTGCACGTTGTTTTGGGACCCTTTGCTCATGGGATTTCCTCCTCTGTCTTCCTGCTTTTTTTGTATTTACCGCAGCGGTCGGAGACCCCCCCCAACCATCGAATCATGTCTTGTTCTCAATCTTGGGCAGCGAGCACGTCGGGCCGCAGAATCATCGTCTCTTCCCGACCGGGTCCGGTCGAGAGGATCGCCACCGGTGCCCCCACCAGGGTTTCGATGCGGCGGATATAACGCTGCGCCTCGATGGGCAGATCTTCCCAACGGGTTGCCCCCTTGGTCGAGACGTTCCAACCAGGCATCTCTTCAAAAATCGGCTGCGCCTTGGCCAAACAATCGGCATCGGCGGGGGGATGGAGCCGGGTGATGCCGTCGGCGCTGTAGCTCACCGCGATCTTGATCGTCGGCATCAAGTCGAGCACGTCGAGCTTGGTCAGCACCAGACCGTCGATTCCCGAGGTGCGCACCGCGTGGCGGACCACCACGGCGTCGAACCAACCGCAGCGGCGGGGCCGCCCGGTGGTGGCGCCGAACTCGTCCCCCTTCTTGCGCAGCAACTCACCATCTGCGTCGAGCAGCTCGGTCGGGAAGGGGCCGCTGCCGACCCGCGTCGTATAGGCCTTGGTGATCCCCAGAACCCGGTCGATCACCTTAGGCCCCAGCCCCACCCCGGTGAGCGCCCCACCGGCGACGGTGTTGGATGAGGTGACAAAGGGGTAGGTGCCGTGGTCGACGTCGAGCATCCCCCCTTGCGCCCCCTCGAAAAGCAACGATTGCTTGGCCTCGATGGCGGCGCCGATGGTGTCGCCGGTGTCGGAGATAAACGGGCGCAGAATTTCGGCCTGTTCCAGTAGCTTCTCGATCACTGGCCCCGCCTCGACCGGCGAGCCGCCGAGCAGATGGGTCAGGATGGTGTTGTGGTAGAGCAGCGCCTCGTCGACCCGGCGGCGCAGCAGCTCAGGGCGATACAGATCGCACAGCCGCACCCCGCGCCGCCCGGCTTTGTCTTCGTAGGCGGGGCCGATGCCGCGCCCAGTGGTGCCGATCTTGCCATCCCCTTTGAAAGCCTCGCGGGCCCGGTCCACCGCCCGGTGGTAAGGGAGGATCAGATGCACATGGTCCGAGATGCGCAGGTTGTCGGCCTCGACCTTCACCCCGCTCTTGCGCAGGATCTCGATCTCTTCGATCAGCGCCTCGGGATCCATCACCACCCCGTTGCCGATCACGCAGACCTTGCCTTCGCGGATGATCCCGGAGGGGATCAAATGCAGCACATACTTCTTACCGCCGATCACCAGGGTATGGCCGGCGTTGGCCCCCCCCTGGAAGCGAATGACCATGTCGGCCGATTCGGTAAGGAAGTCGACGATCTTCCCCTTGCCTTCGTCACCCCATTGGGTGCCTACCACCACGATGTTGGCCATGCTTTAACCCAAACCTGCAATAAAAGAAAAAAAGTACATGGTGTCGTATTGAGGCATCAGACCGATCGCGCCCAGGCCAGCGGATCAGCGACCGTTTGGCCGTCGCGATCGCGCCACCCTTCGACGCTCCAGTGCAGATCGGCCTTCTCGGACCGGCAGCGCGCTGCGGCAATCCCGGCGCCGTGCAGGGCGCGCAGCAACGCAAAACCGGCCTGCCCCCCCGCAGTGGGCCAGGCCAACCGAACCAGGGTGCACGCCTGGGGCGCCGCCCTGCTGCGGGTTAAATGGAGCACCACCTTCAGGTCGACCGAGCAGCCGGTCCCCTCGGTGTTGTCGACCAACCCGTCGTAACGCCCCCCCACCGCCACCGCCTCGCGGTGACCGGTCGAGTAGGCGTTCCAAACCAAGCCGGTGTGGTAATCGAGCCCCTTGAGCTCAGTGGGATCGAGCGCCAAGCGCCCCCCCAATCCCGCCGCCCGGCATTGCTCGACCACCGTCCCCAGATTGGCCACCGCCGCCCGAATTCCGGCAATGGTGGGAGCCAGTTCAGGCTGGGCCACGCTGAGCTGCGGCAGCCCCTCGGCCCAACGCTGCAACTCGGGCAGCACCCGGTCGGCGGGGCCGTGCAGCGCGACCAGATCGCTCATCAACTTGAGCAATTCGGGTCGTCCCGACCCCACCAACGCCGCCAAATCGTGGGCCGCCTTGCGATGGAAGGCGCGAATCACCCCGGAGCGCACCGTCTCCCCCCCACCGAGCGCCTCCAGCAAACCTTGGGCGATGCCCACATGGTTGAGCTCGATCACCGTCTGGTTCAAACCCAGGGCTGCGAGCAGATCGTCCATGGCGATCAAAACCTCGGCATCCCCCTCCGGCCCCGGCACCCCGAGCAGTTCGATGCCGGCCTGATAGAGCTCGCGCCCCGACCCGGAGGAGCCGGGCTGGGCCCGCAATACGGGACCTGCGTAGGTCAAACGCTGGGGAAAGGGGCGATGGCGCAAACGGCGGGCGACCATGCGGGCGATCTGCGGGGTATGGTCGGCCCGCACCCCCATGGTTCGACCGCTGACCGGATCGGAAAAACGGATCATCTTCTGGCTCAAAGCGGCGCCCCGACCCCGGGCGAGTTGATCGAGGTACTCGACCAGGGGGGCGATCACCTCGTCGTAGCCCCACAGCCCGGCGGAGCGCATCCATGTGGCCCGCAACGCCATCAAACGGCTGGCTTCGGGAGGAAGCAGATCTTCAACTCCGGTCGGCAGCACAGGGGTGTCGCCCCGGTCGAGGTCGAGCACCGCCTCAGCCACGAACCGCCCCCGCTGCCGCCTCTTGGGCCTCAATGATCTCTTGGGCACGGGCGACCCCGCTGCCCAAGGCGATCTTGGCCCCCAGGCGGCGCAGCCCCATCTCAAGGGCGGCCATGCCGGTGATCAGATCGAAGGCCCCAAAGTGGCCCATGTGGCTCAAGCGCACAATCCGCCCCTTGAGTTGATCCTGACCGCCGGCGATGGCGACCCCCATCTCTTCGCGCATCAGCTTGACCAGCTTGCCCGAATCGACCCCATCGGGGACGAACGCCCCGGTCACCGAGGGGGAGGGGGAGGTGGGGGCGAGCAGAGTCAGCCCCATGGCGGTCAAAGCCGAGCGGGTGGCGTAGGCCAGCAATTGGTGGCGGGCGAAGCAGGCCTCGATCCCCTCCTCTTTGATTTGGCGCAGCGCCTCCAATTGGCCAATCACCAGCGAAACCGCCGGGGTGAAGGCCGAGGAGTTGTTCTTCTGCTGCTTGAGTGCCTTCTTCAGATCGAAGTAAAAGCGGCCGCCGCTGCGGTTGGCCTCGACCATCTCCCAGGCTTTGGGCGACAGGGCAACATAGGCCAAACCGGGGGGGAGCATCAGCGCCTTTTGGCTGCCAGCCAGCAGGATGTCGATGCCCCAGGCGTCCATCGGCAGATCCATCGCCCCCAACGCCGAGACGGCATCGACCACCAGCAGGCAGTTGGGGCGGTCGCGGGTGATGGCGGCGAGTTGTTCGATGGGGTGGGCCACGGTGGTGGAGGATTCGCTGGCCTGCACCAGCACCCCGCGGATGGAGGGATCCTCATTGAGCGCCTGAGCGACCACGGCCGGATCGACCGCCTCGCCCCAAGAGACCGCAATCTCGACCACCTCGATGCCGAAAGCGGCCGCGATGTTGAGCCAGCGCTCGCCGAACTTACCGCCGTTGACCACCAGCACCTTTTGCCCGGGGGCGAAGGCGTTGACCATCGCCGCCTCCATCGCGCCGGTTCCCGACGCGGTGAGGATCAAGACCTCCTCCCCGGTTTGGAACACATACGACAATTCGCGGCGCACCTCGGCCAGAACCTCGGCAAAGGCGCCGGTACGATGGTGGATAACCGGTCGGGCGGTCGCCGCCAAAACCGATTCGGGAACGGAGGTGGGGCCGGGGGTCAGGAGATACTGCTTACGCCACATGGTGTTGGGTCCGAGACAGGTCCAAGACAAGAAAAAACCGGTCCGAAGCGCTACGGCTCCAGGCCGGCGGAACAAGGTCGCGACAAAAGGGGGGAAGTAAAGCGAACCAGCCCCTTTTTGTCCATTCTTGGGGCATCCGCCAAGGGATTGCCACCCCCCTGCGATGGGGGCAAAGTGCCCCATCCCTCACCATCTACCCCAAGGAGGAGCGTTATGGCCACCATCGGCGTCATCCTGTCCGGTTGCGGCGTCTACGACGGCGCCGAGATTCAAGAGGCGGTCCTCACCCTGCTGGCGCTGGAGCGCGGCGGGGTTCGAACCCTCGCCTACGCCCCCAACATCGAGCAGCACCACGTCATCAACCACATCACCGGCCAAGAGATGCCGGGGCAAACCCGCAACGTCATGGTTGAGGCGGCCCGCATCGTGCGCGGCGCCATCCACGATCTGGCCGACTTCGACGCCGCCTCGGTCGACGCCTTGATCCTTCCCGGCGGCTTCGGGGCGGCCAAGAACCTGTCGAACCTCGCCTTTGCCGGGGAACGCGCCACCGTCCACCCCTCGGTCGCTGCGGCGATGCAGGCGGTCTACGCCGCCGGTAAACCGATCGGCGCCATCTGCATCACCCCGGCGGTGCTCGCCCTGGCACTCAAGGGCAAAGGGATCGACCTGACCATCGGCGACGAGAAGGAGACCGCCGACGTTATCGTTTCGACCGGCAACCGCCACATCGAAAAGGACGAAACCCAGATCGTGATCGACAAGGCCCACAACATCGTCTCGACCCCCGCCTACATGTGCGCCGCCAACATCGCCACGGTGGCCCAGGGGATCGAGGCGTTGGTGGAAGAGGTGGTGCGGCGCGTCCACGCATGAATCCGGCCTTCCCCCCCCACGGCATCCGCCGCTCCATCCGCGCCTTCCTTCCCGACCCGGTCGCCCCCGAGCTGCTGCGCCACGCCGTGCGGGCGGCGGCCGAGGCGGCCCCCTCCTCGGGCAACATGCAGCCTTGGCACCTTTACCCGGTGGTCGGCGCACGCCTGGAGGCACTGCGAGGCGCCCTGCTGGCCACCGCCGACAGCGGGGCGCCGCAGCATCAAGAGGTTGCCTCCTACCCCGACGCACCGGTCGAACCGTACCACGAGCGCCGTCGCGCCTGTGGATTCAGCCTGTACGCGGCGCTGGGCATCGCCCGCGACGACCGGCCGGGACGGCAGCAGCAATGGCGCGACAACTTTACCTTGTTCGGCGCCCCCGCCGCCCTGGTGCTGACGGTCGACGCCCGCCTTCCCGACGGAGGGCTCTTCGACAGCGGCACCTTTTTACATGCGCTTCTGGATGCGCTGTGGCGGGCTGGATTGGGCAGTTGCCCCCAGGCCTCGGTCGCCGCCTACCCCGAGGTATTGCGGGGGCAGCTTGGCATTCCTGAAACGCAGCGGGTGGTGTGCTCTGTTGCGGTGGGTTGGGCCGATGTGGAGGCGCCGGTGAACCGTTTTAAACCGGATCGAGCTCCGCTTGAGCAGTGGTACCACGAGGGGTGATGCCAGTTGGGGTAAGAAGGGTCATACTCCCGCCGCTTTTGCGCGATCCCCATGAAACATCCCAAAATTAAAAGATTTCGGAGCCCTTGATGACCCTTCCTGCCCCCACCCTCACCACCGAGGAACTCGACATTTTGGAGGATTTTCTTCTCGACGATGATCGGGAAGACACCCCCACCCTCGACATGCTGCAAGGGTTCCTCGTTGCCATCGCCAGCGGCCCCGAGGCAATCCCCGAACACGTTTGGCTGACCGCCGCCCTGGGCGATCCCCAGTGGTCTTCGCCCGAAGAGCAAGAGGCGATCCTCGACCTGATCCGCCGCCTCAACGACGAGGTGGTCCAGGCGTTGACCCAGGGTGAAGAGATCCCCTTCCTCGTCCCCGATTTTGACGAGGAGGATCCCAATCCCGATTACGCCGGCTGGTGCCTCGGTTACTGGGAGGGGGTCCATATGCTGGAGGATCGCTGGTTCCAGGAGGGGGGCGACGAGTTGGTGGAGCTGATGGTGCCGGTGATGGTGCTGTCGGGGATCTACGAAGAGGGGATGGCCGACGAGGGGACGCCGATTCCCGAAGACGAGCTGGCCCAGACGGTGGCCGAGTCGATGGAGGCGCTGCCGGGGGTAGTGAACGACATTTACGACTTCTGGATGGAACGACGCGCCCACTGATCGCTTTCAATCGGGGATCGACCCCCGTTCAAAGCACACCGCAAAAAGGCGTCATTCCGGAACAGCACCGCCTGTGCCCGGAATGACGCCTTCTTTTTTGTTTCCATCGCCTCAGCGATGAAAACTCGACTCGGGGGCGGTGACGAAAAAGGCGGTTTCGACCCGTCCCGCCTTGGAGCGCTCAACCCGGATGCCGATCCACCATAAACCGGGGTGGTCGAAGGGGTGATCGGCGACGTAAAAACCGCGCCCCCCCTCCTGCATCGACTGCCACTGCGCATCGGCCAACCCCCGTTCGCTGCTGGCCACCGCGAACATCAGCTCGCCTCCCTCAAGGGGGCCCGGATCGGGCTCCTGGTCGTGGCTCAAATGCAGGGCAATCTGGGTATTGGGACGGTCGGGCTCGGGGTTGTGCCAGTTGACCAGCAAACTCAGGGTCACCTCCCCCACCTTCTTGACGTAGGGGATCGGACTGGTGGGGGCCTGACCCTCGATCACCAACGCCCAAAACAGGGCCAAAAAGGGGACGGTCAGAACAAACCACATCAAAAACCGGAAGAACTTCCGCTCCGATTCGCTGGGTTGAGGTTTAGGTTGAGGGTCGTTCAAGAGGGACTCCGGATCGAAGATCGTCGGGTAGGTCGGGGATGCTTGGGCCCACCTCTCCCGCAAGGGTTCAAGTAAACCAGGGATGTAAAGCAATCAAGTGAAACAGGCCGAGCAATCCGAGCACCAACCAGCGCCCAGAACGGCTCCAGCCAGCCCCCTCCCCCAGCCGCCACAACCCCCAGCTGCGCACCCCCTGGTAAGCGGTCGCCAGCACCACCGCCCACCAACTGATCCACAGTGGCCAGCCCCACCAACCTCGCCCCTCGACCAACACATCGAAGGGGCAATGGTGGGCCGGGGTGCCGTAGTACAGGGGGGTGAAGTCGCCGACCACCCCCCCTAAAGCCGAGATCGCCCATAGCGGCACCACCACCACCGCCCCCACCGCGCTGCGCGGTCCGGCCAGCAACAGCGTTGTCAGGGCGGCCAGGGTCACCCCCCAGCGGGGCGCCCACGGGGCCATCCACCACAGCGACTCCCCCTGCCCCCCCACGCTGCCGAAGGATGCCGAGCAGCAGGTGGTGATGACGTCGGGGGTGATGCCGGCAAAGTGCAGCCCCCCCACGACCACCGCCGATACTGCCAAAGCGGTTAAAGCCACCGTTCCCCAGGCAAGCCCGCGCACCAGGGGGAATCCGGGCCGTTCCCGCACCACCCGGTCGAGCGAGAGCCACATGACGGCCAATAGGGTAAAGGCCAGGTCGACCCAGAACAGCGGCCAGCCGTAGGGGGTCGCGTCGAGCGCCCCCTCCAGGCACATCGCCCCCGAGATCACCTTGTGCAGCCCCGCCAACACCCCGAGGGTGATCGCCGCCAGCCCCAAACCGGCCACCGCAGCCAGGGCAACGATGGAGGCGGTCAGGTCGAGCCCCCGCTCCCGTTCGATCTGCTGGGGCGAGGCGTCGTCGGGGTCGAAGCGCCCCAGCAGCACCGGCAGCACCGCCGCCACCGCCCGCAGCAACGCCAAGGTCGTCACCCCCCACCCGAGCAGCAGGGCCAACACGCCGCCGTCGAGCAGCACTAGCTTCGCCCCCCCGGCTGAAGCTGCCCGCCGCTCAGATGCCAGCGCTGACCGATGATGGACAGTGCGGTCAGGCGGGGATCGTGACTGGAGAGGACCATCGAAACCCCCTCGGCGTGGATCTGTTCGAGCATCGCCCCAAGCTGCTCAATGGAGCGGTCGTCGAGGTGGGCCGAGGGTTCGTCGAGCAAAATCACCTTGGGGCTGGGGGCCAGCGCGCGCAGGATCGCCACCCTTTGCGCCTGCCCCCCCGAGAGGGTCTTGGCGGCGCGGGGGGCCAGCGCTTCAAGGTGGAAGTGGCCCAGCAGCTCGACCGCCCGGCGCCGGGCGGCTGCGATGCCGAGTCCGATGGGGGCCAGGGCGAGGATGAGGTTGTCGGTCACGCTCATTTCAGGGATCAGGTGGGCATGTTGGAAGACCAGTCCGACGCCGCCGCCACGCAGCCGGTCGCGCAACGCCTCGGGCCAGCGGCCAATCTCGTCGTCGCCGAACCAGAGCCTGCCTGCCGTGGGGCGGCTGATGGCGGCCAGCATGGCAAGCAAGGTCGATTTACCCGCCCCGCTGGGGCCGGTAATCAGGGTCGCCCCGGTGCCGATGCGCCAGTTCACGTCGCGCAGGACCGGATCGCCGCCGGGATAGGCGAAGTCGACCTGTTCGAAGCGGTAGAGGGTCGCACTCATCGATTCAACCCCGCGATCGGATCGTGACTCGCCGCCCGCCAAGCGGGCACGACACTGGCGGCCAGATAGGGCAGCAACGTCAGCGCCGCCACCGGCAACACCACATCCCAGGGCATGGCGGGGGGTAAATCGAAGGGGGGGAGGAGCACCGACCAACCGCCGAGCAGCGGCATCACCCAGGCGCCGTGCAGGGCAAAGACGTGGACCCACGCCAGCGCCAACCCCAGCACAAATCCCCCTACCCCCACCGCCGCCGCTTGCAAAAGCTCAAGCGCCACCACCTGCCGGGTGCTCCAGCCCACCGCCTTGAGCAGCCCGATCCGCGCCCGTTCCCGCCCGGTCACCGCGCTCATGCGGTCCCAGGCCAGCAGGGCAAAGGCGGCCAAAAGCCCGATGGCGGTGGCGAGCATCAAGCCGGAGCGGGTGCGATACGAGGCGACCAGTGTGCGCGACAAATCGCTGCGCCCCACCACCCGATAGGCGGGGTGGTCGTCGACGATCTTGCGGGCCAGCACCGCCCCTTCGCGCTCGGGGTGGGCAATGGTCAGGGCGGCGTCGGTGAAGCGGTCGCCCGACCATTGAAACACCGCCCGCACCGTCTCGGGGGGGGCGAGGATCAAATCGGAGGAGAGCATCTGCGACCCGGCTTTGAGGATGCCGACCACGGTGAGCATTTCGAGCTCGCCGTCGGGACGCAGCAGCGAAAAGCTGCGCCCCACATTGAGGAACCTCGCCTGGGCGACCCCCGCCCCCAATACCGCCTCCCCCACTCGCTGCGGCATCCGCCCCTCCAGCACCCCCTCGGGGGGCTGTGCGCCGGGGAGGATCCCCATGAGGGTCAGGTTTACCCCGGTGGGGGCGTCGAAGTAGTAGCCCCAAACCCGCCCTTGAACCCGCCGCACCCCCCGGTATTTGCCTAGGGCGGCGACCTCAGCGCTGGTCAGATCGGCGTGGCGCCCGGCGATGATCCGCTCGACGCGCAGATCGGGGGCGGTGGCGACGACCCGATCCCCCTCGGCGATCAGGGCGTCGGTGGTCAGCAAGATGGAGCCGGCCCAAAAGACGACGAAGGTAGCGGCCAGCAGCACCGCCAGGTGGCGCAGGGGGCGGCGGGCCAGCTCGGTCACCGCCATGAAGAGCAGCATCGAACCCTTCATGGGGACTCCTGTATTTGATGGGCCAAGGGGAGCGGCGCGGGGGCGATCCAACCGGCGGCGGGGAAGTGATCGGGGCCGCCGGGTAGATCGCTGAAGGGGGCGGCGGGGGTGGCCAGCGCAGGATCGCGCAGGTAGGTGGCCGAGGTCGCCAACGTCGGCAGAATCCCCCCGGTCACCTGCGCGACGAAGCGGTCGGCGGCGGGATCGAAACCGCCCGCACCCAGCCAGCCGAGGGGGATCAGCAGCAGGGCCAGGGGGATGGGGGTCAACCAGAGCCAGCGGGTCATGGATGGAGGGTTTTCTGATTGCGGCACTGCGTCATCGGGCGACCTTGAGGAGCAGAAAAAAAGCGACGGAACCCAGATTAATAAAACATGCCCCTCGCCGAGCCACCAATCTGACCCAACACGACGCGATTACCCTCCCAGGTATAGGGGGGAACGAGAAGCCAACTCAACCACAGCGACAGTGGACGCCCAGCCGGATCGTACACCCATGGGTTCTCGGTGGGACCCTGGATAACCCTACCCCACCACTTGGCGCAATAAAAACCACCGGGAAATTCCATGTGTTTGCCCGCAGGCAGGCGATCCGGGGTATAGCGAAAATCCTCGCAATGCATGGAAGAGCCACTGTATTCGAGCAGAAGGGCTTCATCCCTTTGTTTCATAACGGCGGCCACCAAGTATTCGGGATTGACCGACCGAAACGCCTCCTGCAACTGCATGGCATGGACTTGGTCGGGACGGTCGACTGCGTACCAAGGTTCTTCGGGGTGGTAGTCGTGTAGCCACCGGACTTGCTCGGGGGTGCGCCGAACGACGAACACATCGACCTCGGGTTTTCCCCAAGCCACCCGCAACCATTCCCCCGGCTTGAGCCCCGAAACATCGACCTCCATGAGGTGAGCGGCAACGGTATCGCGCGCCGGTTGCATCGACTGCACCATCGCCCCCATGGCGACGCCCGCCCCCACCAACCCCAGGGTTATGGTAGCGACCCCCCAGCCCGATGTTTTCTTGGCCATGATTCCCTCCGGCGCTTCCGTGGCTGCGAGCAAGGCCCTCATTTGGGGAAAACTCTGCCCCTTCAATCGCGGCGGGGGCGCCGCTCCTACCACAAACCCCATCGCTTGTTCCTGGGGTGGGAGGCCCGTCCTCAGGCCGATGTAGGCGCCCCATCCCACCTCAAACCATCAGGGGAAGCCCCCTCACTCAGTGGTCGTGATGCCCGTGCTCCATCCCCGGCATCCCATGCCCGGTGGCGATGGAGCGGACCAGACCGGGGGTGACCTGGGCGAAGGGGACGACGGTCCCGCCGTGGTCGTGGCGGAATTCTTCGGCGGCATCTTGCGCGTTGAACGGGATGAACTCGGGCCCCATGGGACCGGCGACGTCGGAACCGACCACGAAATAGGCGGTGCGGCCGTCGAAGGGGGTTTCGTCGTAATAGTCGAGCAGGGTGATCGTCCCCAAACCGGCCTGGCGGTCGCCGCCGAAGGTGGCCGGATCGAAGAGGTAGGTCAGCATGTCGCGGGGGCCGTCGAAGCCGATGGGCTTGCCCGCCACGGTCAAAACCGCGGTAAACGAGGGGTCAATGGCCGCCTTCATGCCGCAGACCGGGCAGCGGGCGCCAGGGGGGAGCTCGGCGGCTTGCAGGGGGACAAGGGTGCTGCCGACGAACAACAGAGCCAGCCAAAACCGACGCATGAACGCTCCACCTTTGGGGGTCAAAACAGGTAAAAAGACAAGGTTGCTTCCCGCAAGGGGTGCAAGAATACGGGTTGAACATGAAACCGCCATCGCCTGGCCATGTTCTCTGGGTTTTATTCAACGTTTCGCCAACGCCCTTCGCACCACATTCTGGAGCCGTCTCATGCGTCGGATCGTCCTGCTGCTCGCCCCCATCCTACTCGCCCCCCTCGCCCAAGCCGCCGATACCCCCGCCGCCCCCCCACCTACCCCGGTGATCGTGGCGGTAGCCGAACCGATTGCCTGGCAGCCCGAGGCGAACCGCGACGCAGTGGTGACCGCCCCCAACCCCCTGCACCTTGGTTTTCGGGTGGTGGGACAAATCGCAGAGGTGACGGTGCAGATCGGCGACCGGGTAGGGCAAGGGACGACCTTGGCCACGCTGCGCCGCGCGCCCCTGGAGCGGGCGATGCGCACCGCCGCCGCCAAGGTGGTCGACGCCGAGGCTGATCGCGACCTGGCCGAGGCCGAACTCAAGCAGACCACCCAGTTGGCGGCGGGCAAACACGCCTCGGAGCTGGAGCTCAAGCGGGCGCAAAGCCGCCTCGACCGGGCCAAGGCGCTGGTGGAGCAGTTGCAGGCGGCGCTGGAGCAGGCCCAGGACGACCTTGCCGCCAGCCGCCTGACCGCCCCGGTAGCGGGACAGGTGGTCGCCATCAACGAAGGGCCGGGCGCTTGGATGCAGACCGGACAGGCGGTGGTCACCTTGATCCCCGACGGCGGTTGGTCGGTGGAATTCCAGATCCCCTTCTCCGAGCTCCCCCCCGCCGGCACCGAGGTTTCGGTCCCCGCGTATGAGGTGACCGGGCTGCCCAGCGTGCTGCGCGAGGGGGATCGCCGCCTGCGGCTGGCGACCCTGCGCCTCTACCTGCCCCCCAATACCCTGGAATCGCACCTGCTGGTCGGGGGGCAAGCGGCCACCGTGACCTGGAAAAAGGAGGGGGTCTCCATCGACGCCGCCCGCCTGAGCCGCGACGCCATCGTTTATTCGCCCCAGGGGCAGATCGCCTGGGTGCTCAACCCCGACAACACGGTGCGCCCTCTGCCGCTCAAGCCGGTCGGGGCGCTGGAGGGCGATCTGATCCTCACCGACTTGCCCCCCGGCAGCCGGGTGGTGGTGCAGGGTAAGGAGCGGCTGCGTCCCGGCGCGGCGGTGGCGATCCAAGAGGAGGGTGCCAAGTGATCGACGCCCTGCTCAAACGGGGGGTCACCGTCACCGTCATGGCCCTGCTGACCATTCTGGTCGGCGCTCTGTCGTTGCAAATCATCCCGGTGCAGCTCATCCCCGAGATCGAATCGGGGGCGATTACCGTCGAGGCCCGCTGGGGTGGCGCCTCCCCTGAAGAGGTGGAGCGCGAGCTCATCGTCCCCCTCGAAGATCTGCTGGCCGGAACCGAAGGGGTCGAGTCGCTCTCGGCCCAATGCTTCGAAAACCTGGGGCGTTTGAAGCTGGAGCTGGCACCCGGCACCGACCTGGACGGCACCCTGGTGCGGGTGAGCAACCGACTGACTCGCCTGAAAGATTGGCCCCAGGATGCCGACCGCCCCTCGCTGAGCACAGCGGGATCGGACGATCAACCCATCGCCTGGATCATCCTCAGCCGCAAGGAGGGGGTCGACACCCCCATCGCCGCGTTCGGCGATCTGGCCGAGGACGTCATCCGACCCCGGCTGGAACGGATCTCGGGGGTGGCGGCGGTCAACGTCTTCGGCGCCCCCGAAGAGCAGGTGGTGATCCACCTCGATCCCGACAAACTCGCCCGGTTGGGCTTGCGGGTCGATCAGGTCCAGCGGGCGGTGCAAACCTCGTTTCGCACCGTCTCGGCCGGATCGGTCGACGAAGACCGCCGCCATGTCTTGATTCGGGTGGTGGGGGAGCAGCCCGATCCCCAGGCGTTGGGGGAGGTGGTGCTGATCGGCTCGGACCTGCACGCCGTGCGGCTCAAGGATGTGGCGACCATCGCCATGGAGCCCAAGCGCTTCGACGTCATGGTGCGGCAGAAGGGGGCCCCCTCCATCGCCGTCAACGTGGTGCGCCAAGCCGGGACCAACACCCTGGAGATCATGGATCAGATCTACAAGGCGATTGACGATCTGAACACCGGCCCCGTCGGACGGGCCGGGGCCAACCTGCTCCAGGTCTACGACGCCACAATCTACATTCATGCCTCGCTCGATCAGGTGGCGCAAAACCTGGTGATGGGGGGCGGTCTGGCGGTCGTCATCCTTCTGCTCTTTTTGCGCAACCTGCGGGCCACCGCCATCGTCGGGGTGGCGATTCCGATCTCGGTGATCGGCGCCTTTGCCTTCATGGCGCTGACGGGGCGCTCGGTCAACGTCATCTCGCTGGCCGGGATGACCTTCGCCATCGGCATGCTGGTCGACGCCGCCATCGTGGTGCAAGAGAACATCGACCGCTTGCTGCGCCAAGGCAAAACCCCACTGCAAGCGGCCAGCCAGGGGATCAAAGAGGTGATGGGGGCGATCTTCATCTCGACCGCCACCACAGTGGTGGTGTTGATTCCGCTCTTGGTCAGCCAGGAGACCATCGGCCAGCTCTTCCGCGACATCGCGGTGGCGGTGATCGCAGCCGTGACCCTGTCGATGTTGGTGGCCAGCTCGGTCATCCCGACCGCCTCGCGCCGCTGGCTGCGTCCCGGCGCTAGCGGCAGCGAGGTGTTGCCTCTGCTCACTCGCCCCATGCGCCGCTTTTTGCGCTGGGTGGTGGCGACCCGCAAACGGGCCGCAATGGTGGCACTGAGCATCATCGCGGCGACCTTGGGGGGGGCTCAAGCGCTGCTGCCCCCGGCCGAATACTTGCCGACCGGCAACCGCAACCTCGCCTTCGGTGTGCTCATCCCCCCGCCGGGAATGAGCCTAGAAACCCTGACCCAAATCGGCAAAAACATCGAAGCGGATCTCGGCCCCCATTGGGATCAAAACAACCCCGTGGAGCCTGCGATCACCAGCTTCTTTTTTGTGGCGCGAGGGCAGGCGGTCTTCATGGGGGCGCGGGCCGCCGACGGCGAGAAGATCGACGATCTGGTCGCGGTGATGCAAAAGAGCATCGGGCAGATCCCCGGGCTCTTCGGCATCGTGCAGAAGGCCAGCCTCTTCGGGCGCTCCATCGGCACCGGGCGCTCCATCGACCTGCGCCTGACCGGCCCGAACTACGAAACCCTGATGCCGGCGATCTTCCAGACTTTCATGACATTGAAAGGGGCGCTGCCCGACCTGCCGATGCGCCCCATGCCGGGGCTGACCCTGGGACAGCCGCAGTGGCAGGTGGTCCCCGACTTGGAGCGCTGCCTGCAACTCGGCCTGCCCCCCGACGTGGTGGCCCGCACCGTCGATGTCTTCGCCGACGAGGCGGTGATCGGCGACTTTTTGCGCCACGGTAAGGCGATCGACCTGATGCTGGCCGGCCCCGGCGAGCAACTCGACTCCCTGGACGACCTGCCGCTGCTCCCGATTGCCCTGGACGGCGGCGGGATCGTGCTGCTGCAAGATGTGGCGGCGATCAGCGAAACCAACGCCCCCAACGAGATCGACCGGGAGGACCGCGAGCGGGCGGTGACCATCCGCATCACCCCCCCCGAAACCCTGGCGATGAGCGATGCCGTCGAACAGGTGGAGGCGGCCATCGCGCCGCTCAAAACCGGTTTTGCCGAGCAGGGAATCGTTGCCACTTCGCGGGGCACGGTCGACGACCTGACCAAGGCGACCGGGATGATGACCTTCCAGGTCGGTCTGGCGGTATTGCTCACCTTTTTGCTGATGGCGGCGTTGTTCGAGGCCTGGAAACCGGCGCTGGCGGTGATGGCGGTGGTCCCCACCGCCTTCTTCGGGGGTCTGGCCGGTTACTGGTTGCTGCACAGCATCGTCCCCACCGCTGGGTTCGACACCTTGACGATGTTGGGCTTTGTCATCCTGGTGGGGATCGTGGTCAACAACGCGATTTTGATCGTGCATCAGGGGCGGCATTTGGTGGCGAACGAGGGGATGAACCGGGTCGACGCCATCGTCGAGGGGGCGGTGAGCCGGGTGCGCCCCATCGTCATGTCGACCCTGACCACCGTCGGGGGCTTGCTCCCCATGGTGGTGCGCGGCGGCGCCGGGTCTGAACTTTATCAAGGGTTGGGGGCGGTGCTGCTGGGGGGGCTGGCGATCAGCGCCACGTTGGCGTTGGTGGTGGTCCCCGCCGCCGACCGCTTCATCGGCGGGGGGGAAGAGGAGCAAAGCGGGGGGTGACGACCGCGGCGACGGAGCGCCTTCCTGCGGTTGGGCCGAACACTACGGGGGGGAGGAGTTCTTGGTGATTTTGGGCGACGCCGACGAGGAGCAATCGCCGAAAATCTGCGTGCGTCGGTACACCAGCAAGCGATCCCCTTCACCGGCGGCGAGGTCGCGCTGACCGTGAGCATCGGGGTCGCCATCCACAAAGGTCACCCCGACTGCGCCCAGTTGCTCGACCGGGCCGACGGCGCCCTGTACGAGGCCAAGCGGCAGGGGCGGGATCGGGTGATGGTGGGGTCGTTCTCGTTGACGGTTCGAGCATGAAAAAAGGCGCCCGAGGGCGCCTTTTTTGTGCATGGGAAGGTGGAAGCGGCGGCTTTGTGGAAGCACCTCTTTTGTGGGAGCGCCGTCTCGGCGCGATGATCCCAGCGCCTTTCGCGCAGCGGGAGGATGCGCCCTCGGGCTGAATAATCGCGCCGAGACGGCGCTCCCACAAATTTCAGGAAGCCTCCCCGCGACAAGCTCGGGATGAGCGAAACAACGGACCTCCTACCACTGCATCGAACGGTCGGGGTTCACCGTAGGAGCGGCGCCCCCGCCGTGAGGTTTTCGTTCATCGCGGCAAAAACCTACGAGAGGCGACGCACCCCCATCACAAGCGTCATTCCGGGGCGCCGGAGGCGAACCCGGAATCCACCTCCGGGAAAAACACCCCCATGGGCACGACTCGGGTTTCCGTTGGATTCCCGTCCCGCAACGACGCCTCTAAATCCCTTAAGGAGGCGCTGATTTATTGCGCGCTTCCGAGCGGCCCAGGGATGGGCCGCCAAAATAAGGAACGTAAGTGACTGATTTTG
Organism: Proteobacteria bacterium CG1_02_64_396; assembly: GCA_001872725.1. Lineage (NCBI taxonomy): Bacteria > Pseudomonadati > Pseudomonadota > Proteobacteria bacterium CG1_02_64_396. The sequence continues at coordinate 27,584 of MNWR01000041.1, forward strand.
AAAGCGAAGCAAAAAACACGTTTTTTGCGAAGCGTGCTGATTCAAGGCAGGAGCCTTTCATCAGCGTTTCCTTAATGAATCTCGATGGTGCGGGGCTGCGGTTTGGCCCGCTTGGGGATGACGACCTCAAGCACCCCGTCGCGGCAGCGGGCACTGATCGCCTCCCCGTCGACGCTTTCGGGCAGGTTGAAGCTGCGGCTGAAAACCCCGGAGCGGCGCTCACCGATGAGCAGCGCCCCATCCACCTCCACCCGCTTTTTCTCCCCCTTAAGGGTCAACACCCCCTCGTGCAGGGTGATGTCAAGGCTGGACGAATCGACACCGGGCACATCGGCGGCAATGACAAACCGCTCCTCCTCCTCACGCACGTCGACGGCGGGGGACCAAGCGTGCTCGGCCTGGGGACGGTAGACACGACGGGGGGAAACGGGGGTGCGAAGAACGAACATAGGGGGCTCCTGGGTTTGAGGTCGTGGGTTGATGCCCAAGAACTAAGTCCCAGGAGGGGGGTGTCAAGGTGAGGACGACGAGGGTCACGGCGGTCGTCCGCGAAGGGCGGCGCGATTAAACCGAGGTTTTCTTGATTTTCTTCGCGCCTTCGCGGCTTTCGCGAGAACCGCCTTTCGCCTTGCGCTGTTTCACCAACGTCGCCCCCTTCGACGGACAGCAGCTAGGCAATCGCGCCGGGGGCTGCGCTCCTACAATTTTTTGATTTTCTTTACCCCACCCCCTCCAACGGCACCGCGTCGATCTGGTTGGGGTCGCGCCGTCGGAACCAGCCGGTCAGGGCGATCCGTTCTTTGGCGGTGGGCAGCACCTCGTGTTCGAAACGCTCGGTCAAAAAACAGAAGAAGGTGCCGCCGTGCGGCGGTAAATCGAGGGTTTGCTCCCCCACCTCGGCGGGCAGGAAGACCCGTAGCTCCCCCCCATCCCCCGGCTGCCAGTCGGGATTGAGGTAGAGGATGCAGGTCAACACCCGCTCGGCGGTCCCAGCGAAGCGGTCATTGTGGCGCTTGTAAAAGCCGCCGGGGGGGTAGAGGGCATAATGTCCCTCGTAATCCCACAGCCCCAGAAACAGCTCGAGATTCAGGGCCAGGCGCAGCCCCTCCAGAAATTCCAGGTAGGGGCGCTGCTTGGAGGTGGGGTCGGTCTCGTCGATCCACAGCACATGGTCGCGGCGGATCTCGTCCACCACCGTCAACCCCTCCCCCTGCCCCACCCCGGCCCGATGGAAGGCATCGCGCTGCCACAGGCTGCGCACCTCGCCCGCCATCGCCGCCACCGCCTCGGGGGGAAACAGCCCCTCCAGGGCGCACCAACCCTGTGCCACGAGATCGTCGAGGATCCGCTCGATGCGATCCTGTGCGCCCACGCTTACATCCACGCGATACCTGCCCAAATTGACGAAGAATGAGGATTGGCGCTGGCCCTGAAGAGGGGGATCGAAGCGCCGAGAGGGGAGACATTTTGCGCTGGAGGGTGGGGTGGGCGCCATCGGAAGGTCGGGTTGATCGCGGTCACCCATGGGGCAACATCAAGGCATGTCTAGGAGTCTGTCGGACTTGAGATCGTCCTACTCGGCAATTGCTCCTGCATTGCTCTACCTCCTGCATCCATGCAGTCGTGCGCCGGCGGGTAATCGGTCCAAATTTCCCCGGTTTTTCGTCACATAGACACCACTATGATCCTCAAAACCGTGAAAATTTGGCCTCGATTCCCCACTCGGCTCGCTACGGACGCTCAAGCCCGACAGACTCCTAGACAAGCGCTGATTGA